>JAUYTF010000257.1 GCA_030695285.1 Eubacteriales bacterium
AACTCGCCTTTGCCCCATCGCAGACCATGCCGCTGATGATGGCAAGCGCGTTGACTACCGCGTGCGCCACGCCGTCATACCCGCCGCCCTCAAGATAAGCAATGCCCGCGCCCGCGCCGCAGCCCGCGCACACCGCGCCGCAAAAAGCGGAGAGTGGCCCGATACCCGTCTTTTGATGGATGGTGACAAGGTCGGAGACGATCAGCGCGCGCAACAGCGCATTCTCGGAGAACCCGCGCTCGCGTGCCCATATGGCGACGGGAACGCTCGCGGTGATGCCCTGATTGCCCGAGCCGGAGACGATGACCACGGGCAGCTCTGCCCCGCTCATACGCGCATCCGCCCCCGCTGCGGCATAGGCGCGCGCGCGGGCTACCAGGTCTCCCTGCCCCTCGCAGAGCAGCACGTGCCCGATATTTGCGCCGCAGCGCTGGTTGAATCCGTACTCCGCAATGGCAAGGTTCAACGAAACCTGTCGTAAAAGCGGCGCGCGGACAAGATCGAGATCGACCGTGTCCGCAAAGGCGACGATATCCGCCGTATTGAGCGCATCCTGCGTTGTGCTATCATGCCCTGCCTGCGCTGTCGATACGTCGAGTAGCGTCTCTCCGTTTCGCTCGATGCGCACCACGTTGGTGTGCGCGCCAGCGATGCGGACAAAAGCCGTGTCCGCTCCACACCAGCCGGTGACGCGGATATCGAGCGTCGATCCGTCTTCTGCGCAGGATACTCCGATCTGCGCAGACTGCATGTATGCATTGATCTGCTCGCGCTGTTCCTGCGTTAGCCCGTCGATCACTTCCAGCAGCTTTTGGCTGTCACCGGCGACCGCGCCTGCGGCAGCGGCGGCTGCAATGCCCTTTTTTCCGCCCGTGCCGGGTACAACGACGCTCTTGGCGTTTTTGAGGATGTTTCCGCTGACGCAAACGTGCATGCGTTCCGGCAGCGCGCCGAGCGTTTGCCGCATCCGCGCGGAGGCATAAGCAATCGCGATAGGCTCCGTGCACCCCGTCGCCGGAATCAGCTCACGGTGCAGCAGCGTACAGTAGGCATCGATGGTCTCCTGCGTGAGCATACGTCGTATTCTCCTTTAATAGGATTTTTATCAGATTGAAACTGAAATAAGAACCTTCTCTCGCCTTGCGCGCTATCTGAGCAGCGCGAAGACCCGATTTCGAGAAAGTTGGCGAAGCAGAATCTCTTCCGCTTCGCCAATGTTTTGCGCGTCGTTTTCACGCGCTTGTTTTTCTTCCCAACGCTCCGCCGGGCCATAGTTGAAGCAGCGCCTCTAATCCCGGCTCTTTAGGTGCCATAACACGCTTATTTCAGGTATAACCCGACCAGCGCAAGATCGTTGTCGAACGAAATCGTATACACAAGATTTGCGCTTTTGTGCTTGACAAGCACCTGCACAACCGCATATTCTTCGCCGGTCGTCTCGTCTTTCACGCTGGAAAAAGCGGTCTTTGAAATTTTTTGAAACGCGCCTGCCTTCTCATAGATGGAGGCCCATCCCTCTTCGAGTTGCGCGGCTGTGACGGCGCTCTTGAGATCATCACGCATGAAGAAAATGATAGATTCATAATCGCCCGCGGTCGCAAGGCCCACGATCTCTTCCGCGGCGGTGCCCACCTCATCCTCTTCAAATCCTTCCGGAAGAGAATTTGCAGCGCAGCCAAACATGCTCATGCCAAGCGCCAGAACGAGCGCAATGGTAATGAATCTTTTTAAATTCTTTTTCATCTTTTTATCCTCCATTTCCTTCATAATAGTATACCACACTCCCGCGCATATGTTCCTTGTGAGGATGAAAAATTCGCCTTGTGTTCACCATTCAGCCCCAGTCGGAAAACCCATCAGCCGAAACGAGTATTGTCGTTTCACTTCTCTCAGGGTGAGTTTTTTCGCAAAATTCGACAGTATCGTCCCCGATCGTATGCCGTCGCCGCGTTCGCTTGCAGTTAACCCGACATCTATGGTATTATTGTTGATAAAATTGGATGAAACAGGCAGGTATCGATATGCGCAAGGACGGCAGGCGCGTCAAGGACGCAGACCCAATCTATACGCTCATCCCGTATATACTCAGGTATCGTTACGATTCGATGAATATGATCGAGATCGATATTCCGACGGCCCCCATGCAAGCGTATCTCAGCGAAAAGCGCAAACAGGGCCACCGCTTTTCGCATCTTGGTCTGGTGCTCGCGGCGTATGTGCGCACCGCGGCGGAGTATCCGCTGCTCAACCGCTTCATCGTAAACAAGCGCATCTATCAGCGCAACGATTTCTCCATCGCCATGGTCGTGCTCAAACCCGGCTCGCTGGATGAGACGATGAGCAAAATGTATTTCAATATGGAAGACGACATATTCGCCGTGCACGAGACGATGGATCGCTTCATCAACGAAAACCGCGCATCGGGAGACACCAACGCAACGGACAACATCATGCGCACGTTGCTCAAGCTTCCCGGGCTTTTGAGCGTTGTAGCAGGTCTGCTCAAATGGATGGATCTACACGGGCTCCTGCCAAAGAGCCTCATCAAGGCTAGCCCGTTTCACACGAGCATGACCATCAGCAACCTTGCGAGCATCCGCACAAACCACATCTTCCATCATGTGTATGAGTTCGGTACGACAAGTCTTTTGATCACGCTTGGCAACATGCGCGAAGTGCCCGTCCGCAAGGGTGATGAGATCGTGTTTGAGCGCTGTCTGCCGATGGGCGTGGTTATGGACGAGCGCATCGGCTCCGGAGTTTATTTCGCCGCCGTGTTCCATCGTTTTAAGCAATATATCGCAAATCCAGCGCTGCTGGAAGGTCCGCCAAAGATCGTGAACACCAAATTCGAGTAAATAAAATACGGTTTATTGCGGCACAGGGGGCGGCTCCTGCGCCGCTTTTTTTGTCCGAATTGCGTCTTGCGCGTTGCGCGGCAGACCATATCGTGTTAGAATCGACAAAACAAGGAGTACAAAACATATGCCGTTTTCCGATTCGTTCTCCAAAAAACACCTCGTCTTTGACGGAGGCATGGGTACCATGCTGCTCTCCGCGGGACTGCCCGCCGGCGCCTCGCCGGATGTTTGGAACATCACCAACCCCGATGCGGTGCGCGCGATTCACGCGGCGCATCTCGCAGCCGGCGCGGATGTGATCACCTCAAACACCTTTGGCAGCACAGTGCCAAGGCAAAAACGCGGCTCTTACAAACCCGCCGAACTTGCCGCAGCGGGTGTCCGCCTCGTGAAAGAAGCCATTCAGGCCTCCGGCAAGACCGCCTATGCCGCGCTCGACATAGGTCCGTTGGGCGAGTTCCTTGAGCCGCTGGGCGACCTCACCGAAGAGGAAGCGCTGGACTATTTCCGCGAACCCATCGAAGCCGGCGTCTCTGCGGGCGCAGACTGCATCCTGATCGAAACCATGAGCGCACTGGACGAGGCGCTGGTCTGCGTCAAGGCCGCAAAAGCCTACGGCAGCGGCCTGCCTATACTCTGCACGCTGACCTATAGCCCGGCCGGACGTCTCATGACGGGCGAACCGATCGAGGCCGTCGTCTCCGCGCTGGAAGAGGCGGGTGTCAGCGGGCACGGCTGCAACTGCGGGGTAGGGCCCGAGCAGCTCGTAGCACTCCTGCCGCGCTTTGTCGCCTGCGCCACAAAGCCGCTCATCATGCAGCCCAACGCAGGCCTTCCGGTGTATCAGGACGGGCAGACGGTTTATCTTGTGGGGCCGGAGGCATTCGCAGTTGAGATGCAGCAGCTTGCGTCCGGCGGTATATGGGGCTTAGGCGGCTGCTGCGGCACCACGCCAGAGCACATTGCGCTGCTCGCAAGGCTGGCTGCCGAGTAAACCATCGCATTCGCGCCCGCAGCAAACGCGGGCGTTCTTTTGCCCTCATCCAATCGCCCATAGGAGAATGATCATGCAAAATATCGTGCCCATACTCAAAATCGTGCTGCCTCTCATCGTTTCGCTCGGCATCGGCTTTTTTGCACGAAAGCGCGCCATCTTATCCCCCGAAGCGATCGAGGGAATGAAGACGTTCGTGATGAAATTCGCGCTGCCCGCGATGCTGTTTGGCCTGTTTTTCACAGCGGAATACTCCGTGAGCATTCTTTTGTTCGCGGTGACGATGTTCGCGCTCGGGTTTGCAGGATTGGGCATCGGATTATTGATCGGAAAACCGCTGGAAAAGCGCAGCCCGATGTTCAAATACATGACCACGGGCTGGGAAGTCGGCATGCTCGGCTATGCGCTCTACGCGCTGCTCTTCGGCGCGGAAAACCTGCGCAACATGGCGATGATAGATTTCGGGCACGTGCTCTTCATTTTCTCTGGCTACATCACCGTGCTCTATACGCGCATCGGCTGCACGCGCAAGGAGTCGCTGCAGGCGTTGGTGACAAACCCGATCCCCTGGGCGATGCTCGCGGGCGCGGCGCTCGCCATCTTCGGCGTTTCACGCGCGCTTGCGCCCTCCGGCGTGACGGAGCTCATCAAATCGCTCTGTGATTTTATCGCAGCGCCGCTCTCCTGCGTGATTTTGATCGTCGTTGGATACGGCATCGAGTTTTCGGGAAAGAACTTTGCAACAGCGGCCATCTCTGTCGTGCTGCGCGTGCTGGTCTGCGGCGTGCTCTGCGCCGCCGCTCTGCTCTTCCTCGGCGCTTTTATTCCGCTTACGGACGCGATGCGCTGGGCCATCATCATCCTGTTCATGACGCCAGCGCCGTTTATTCTGACCATGTTTACCACAAATGAGCAGGAGCGCGCAGATGTATCCATGTCACTTTCGCTGCAAACGATGTTTTCCGTGCTCGTGTTCATCGGTATCACGATCTTCTTGTTATAAGATAGTAACGATAAATCAAGAACGCCCACTCGTAAAAGTTTTTATAATCGATCCCAAAATCAAAAACGCCGCGCTCGAAGCAATGATAAAATACCCGACTCAAAATAAACAACGCTGGATTAAGCAAAAATCAAAAACGCCGCGCTCGAGATTCATTTCGAAAGCGGCGTTTGTTTGCGCTTGATTGACTAGCCGATTTTTACCCCGCCTACGGGGCGGACGGCAAAGCGATAGCAGCAGCCGCGGCCAAACACATGCTCCATCTGCGCCTGATACGCCGCCATCATGCTCAGCGGTACTAACGCTAGTATGGTGCCCGCAAAGCCGCCGCCGTGGACGCGCCACGCGCCGCGATCCCCCAGCGTACGCTCGGAGAGCGCCAGCGCAAGCGCAAGCCCGCGCTCGCTTGCATCCGTCGGGCAAACGTTTTGCAGCATCATGAAGCTGGATCTGCCGCTCGCGTTCATGAGCCGGCGGAAGGTCTCGATGTCTTGATTTTTCAGCGCCTGCGCCTGCTGCGGCACGCGCGCGTTGTCGTCAAAGAAATGCATGGCGCGCAGCAGCGCGCGGTCGGATACGCTCTTGCGCAACTGACCCAGCGAAGCGTAAAACTCTGCTTCGTCCACTTCACGCAACACGGTTTTTCCAAACACGCGGGCAACGTCGCCCATGTCCTTTGCCACCGCCGCATACTCATGGGTTAAATCCGCATGGTTTCCGCCGCAGTTGACGATGCAGATCGCGTAGCCAAGCGCGGAGAGGTCGCAGTCGATCTTCTCGATCTTTGGCTCCTCCGGCTGCTCGAAATCGATGGCGATAAAGCCACCAACCGCGCACGCCAGCTGATCCATGAGGCCGCTTGGCTTGCCAAAGTGCCTGTTCTCGGCGTACTTGCTTGCAAGCGCCTGCTCAACGGGCGGAATCTCCCCGTCGTTGTAGAGCACGGAAAAGATGGTGCATACCAGAATGCTAAACGCTGCGCTGGAGGATAGACCGGAGCCTTTGGGTACGTCGGAAGCAGTCACCGCGTCGAAGCCGCCGACCTTACGCCCCGTCTGCGCTAAGCGCTCCGCAATGCCGCGCACCAGCGCTTCGCTGGCGTTTTCCTCGGCGGCGTTTGGCGCGAGATGATCCAGCGATACGCAGAGCGGCGTGTATCCCTGCGAATGAATGCGAACGATATTGTCGCTTCTCGGCGCAACGACGGCGCGGGTATCCATCGTGACCGTCGCTGCAAGCACGCGCCCGAGTTGATGATCCGTATGATTGCCGCCGATTTCGCTGCGCCCCGGCGCGGAAAAGAGCGCCGCATCCATGCTCTCCCCAAAGGCACCCTCAAAGGCATCTGTGAGTGCCGCATACTTCGCTTTCTGTGCTTGCCGCGCTTCGCCGTAAAGATACCACAGCGTCGCGTCAAAATCTCCGTTTGTGAGCTTGGTTTTGATGGGTAACATGGTTCTTTCGCCTCCGTTTGGTCGATTGGACGGGCCTTTTGCTTCCATTCCAGCGCTTATTTTAACCGCCGAAGAACTGCAGCGCAATGGCAATGCCGATGCCAAGGTAGTTTCCGATCGCGTACCCGATGATTCCGCAGATCAGCCCGGGCAGCACGACCTCGCGGTTTTTCATCGCATCCGCAACAGGCACGATGAAAGCCGGGCCGTATATGCCCGCGGTCGAAGTGATCAGCGCGGTATCGGCATCGATTTTAAAGACCTTGCATAATAACAGGTGCAGCAGCAGCGCGCCAAACTGAG
>JAUYTF010000270.1 GCA_030695285.1 Eubacteriales bacterium
AAAAGGGCATCTACCCCATGCCGCTGTATGCCGCCGATACTGACCCCGTCTATGTCGGGCGTCTGCGCCGCGACTTTTCGGTGGAAAACGGAATCAACTTCTGGTGCGTTGCGGACAATATCCGCAAAGGCGCTGCGACCAACGCCGTGCAGATTGCGCAGGAACTTATTCGTCAGTGGGAGGCTTAAAAAAGTATGGCTATCTTTCGTGGAAGCGGTGTTGCAATCGTCACCCCGTTTCAGAACGGGTCGGTTGATTTTACCGCATTTACCAGGCTGATCGAGCTGCAGATTGCAAACCATACCGACGCGATCATCTGCGTCGGCACAACGGGCGAAAGCTCTACGCTCACAGACGATGAACGCGTGAACGTGATCCAGTTCGTCGTAGAGCGCGTCAACGGGCGCGTCCCCGTCATCGCGGGCACCGGCGGCAACAACACCCAAGAAGTGGTTGCCAACAGCAAGTCTGCCGAAGCCATCGGCGTAGACGGCCTGCTTGTGGTCACCCCGTATTACAATAAGACCTCGCAAGCAGGACTCGTTCGCCACTATTTCACGCTGGCGGACGCAGTTGAAACCCCCATCCTCGTCTACAATGTACCCGGCCGCACAGGACTCAACGTTCTGCCGCAGACCATGGCGGAACTCTTGACGCACAAAAATATCGTCGGCACCAAAGAAGCCAGCGGGAATATTGAGCAGATCGTCAATCTCGCAGCGCTCTGCCCGCAGTGCGACATCTATTCCGGCAACGACGACCACGTTTTGCCCGTGCTCAGCATCGGCGGCAAAGGCGTCATCTCTACCATCGCCAACATCGTGCCCGGCGAGATGCATGCGCTGTGCGAAGCGTTCTTCAAGGGCGATATCCAGCTTGCTCGTCAGCTGCAATTTCAGCTCATTCCGATCTGGAAAGCTGCGTTCTGCGAGGTCAACCCCATCCCGCTCAAAGCTATGATGGGGCTTATGCAGCTTTGCGAACCGGATGTTCGCCTGCCGCTCGTTCCGCCTTCGGCAGCGAGCATGCGTCTGATTGAGGAAACGCTGAAAAGCTACGAGCTGATCTAAGCCCGGGTTTTAACCATTCGTTATTCGCATCAGCGATGGAACATCGAATGTTTCGAACCGATTTAACCACAACCTTATATGGAGGACTAGCATGATTTCTGTGATCATCAACGGAATCTGTGGTCAAATGGGACGCGCCGTGTATGCAGCTATTCAAGCGCAGAGCGGCGCTTTTTCCGCCGTAGCAGGCGTTGACCCCTTTGACTGCAACAATACATACGCCTGCCCCGTCTACAAATCTCTGGACGAGGTGCAGGAGCGCGCGGATGTCATCATCGATTTTTCGATTCCCGCCAGCTTGCCTGAGATCCTGCGCTATGCGTTGGATAAAAGAATCCCCGCAGTCATCGGCACAACAGGCCTTGGCGAGCGGGAGCTCAAGCTCATCCGCTCTGCTTCGGATCGAGTTGCAGTATTTCAAACCGGCAATATGTCGCTCGGTGTCAATCTGCAGGTGCAGCTGGTGCAGCTTGCCGCCTCTACGCTCGGCGCCAATTTCGACGTGGAGATCATCGAGACACACCACCGCAAGAAAGTGGATAGCCCCAGCGGCACCGCGCTGATGCTTGCAAACGCCGTGGCATCGATTTCGCCGGAGGATGAAGAGCTTGTCTTTGGCCGTCATGAGAAGAACAAGCGCAGATCGGACAACGAAATCGGCATCCACTCCGTGCGCGGCGGCACGGTCGTTGGCGAACATCATGTGCAGTTCATCGGAAACGATGAGATCATCGAGATTTCACACCGCGCGTTTAGCAAGCAGGTGTTTGCGCAGGGAGCGTTGCGCGCGGCGAAATTCCTAATCGGAAAACAATCCGGACTTTACAACATGAAAAACGTGGTGACCGAGCACGACGTGGCCTCTCGCCTGTTTTCGTTGGAAAATCAAGCGGTGGTCATCATCCGCTCGTTTGCCAAGGAGGATGCGTTTGCCTCCCGCGTGTTTGACGTCATCGCTGAGCACGGCGTGTTTGTGGATATGATCGCCTGCTCTGAGCCCGATGAGCAGAGCCTGAGCATCGGGTTTTCGATGAACGAATCGGAGCTGTCCGAGGCGCTCAACGCCATCAACGAGCTCACGCGAAACGGCTACGGCTGCACCATCCGAACCCGCTCCGACTTGACAAAGCTCACGCTCGAGGGCACCGGCATGGCGCTGCAGCACGGCGTTGCTTCACAGCTCTTCTCCACGCTACGCAAGGAGAACATCCATATCTGGCTGATCACCACGAGTGAAACACGCATCGAATTTTGCGTGGATACGGTACATGCAGTTCGCGCGGCAGATGCCATTCGGGAAAAGTTCCAGATCGGATAACGCACCCTCGTCACAACACAAAGCGCTTCTGACTTGTCTCAAATCAGAAGCGCTTTTTCTTGCGAATGATAACTTCGATCTATTTGCCCTCTTTGCGAAGGCGCTGTTCCTCTCCGTGCATCAGGCGCTGGATGTTCTCCGTGTGGCGCACAAACACGACCACCATCAAAAACCCTGCCAGTATCACCAGCGGAAGATTGCCGATTTGAAACACAAGCGTCGCGATAAAAAACAGCACCATTGCGGCAAGTGACATGATCGACATCTTTTTGTTGATCAGTAGAATTGCCCCTCCGATTGCGATCGCTGCCAGCGCGCCCAACGGAAACGAGAGGATCGCAATGGTGTAAGACGAGGCTACGCCTTTCCCGCCGCGAAAGCCTAAAAACATCGGCCAGCAGTGCCCGATCACGACGAACAAACCTGCGATATATCCGCCGGCCTGACCGCAAAGTAACTGTCCCGCAAGAACACCCAACAGAGCCTTCATCGAATCTCCGGCAAACGTAATCGCGCCCGGACCGTAGCCGTACACGCGCACCATGTTGGTGCTGCCTGCGTTACCGCTGCCGTGGTTTCGCACGTCGTCATGATAATATGCGCGGCTGACGATGACTGCGGTTTGAATATTACCCAGCAGATAGCCGATGAGGATGCATGCGATGACTGTCCAAAGATGAAACGCAAATATACCGGTAAAAAACGTCACTGTTCGTTCTCCTTTTTCTTGCTCCGGAAGATAATCCGGATTGGTGTGCCTTCGAAGCCAAATGACTTTCGGAAGAAATTCTCTAAATACCGCTCGTAGGAAAAATGCACGATCTCCGAGTCGTTGACGAAGATGACAAACGTCGGCGGCTGAACGGATACCTGCGTTGCATAATAGATTTTCAGCGCGCGCCCTTTGTCGCTCGGCGGGTCGTTCATCATGACCGCTTCGCTGACGATGTCGTTGAGCTGTCCTGTCGGGATGCGGCGGCGCGCCTGATCGAAGGCATTATCCACCAGCTCCAGCACTTTGTTGACACGTTGACCGCTCTTTGCGGAGATGAACAGCATCGAAACATAGCTCATGAACGCAAGATCCGCGCCAAGGCTCTTTTGAAACGCGTGCATCGTATGGGTGTCTTTCTCGATGAGATCCCACTTGTTGACGACAAGTACGCTCGCCTTACCCTCTTCGTGCGCATAGCCCGCAATTCTGACATCCTGCTCGCTTAAGCCCTCTGTTGCGTCGCAGACAATCAGCACAACGTCTGCGCGGCGAATCGCCGAGAGTGAACGAATCACGCTGTAGCGCTCGATGGTTTCGTCCTCAACGCTGCGCTTTCTGCGAATGCCCGCGGTATCCACCAGCGTATACTCGCGCCCGTTTCGCTCAAAATGGGAATCGATGGAATCCCGGGTTGTGCCCGGTATCTCGCTGACGATGGTGCGCTCTTCGCCCAGCAGCGCGTTGACGAGGCTGGACTTCCCGACGTTTGGCTTGCCGACGACCGCGATATTCACGCGCTCGGTCAGAGTCTCTTCGATGTCTTTGGGGAAGTCTTTGACCACCGCATCCAGCAGATCGCCCAATCCCAACCCCTGTGCGGAGGAAATGGTAAAGGGGTCTCCGAGGCCCAGCGCATAAAACTCATACATCGCCTCTTCAAATTTCGGCGCGTCAATCTTGTTTACCGCGAGCACGACGGGCTTGCTGGAGCGGCGCAGCAACTCAGCCACGTCTGTATCCGCGCTGGTCATGCCTTCTCTGCCGTCCACGAGGAAGATGATCACGTCCGCCGTTTCGATGGCAAGCTCTGCCTGACGCCGCATTTGCGTCGCTATGATGTCTTCGTTTGCCGGCTCGATTCCGCCGGTGTCGATCAGCGTAAACGAATAGTTGAGCCACTCCGCGTCCTGATAGATGCGATCCCGGGTCACACCCGGGGAGTCTTCCACAATTGCGACGCGCCGCCCGATCAGGCGGTTAAAGAGCGTCGATTTGCCGACGTTTGGGCGGCCAACAATCGCCACCAAAGGTTTTTTCATGTGTTCTCCTGCTGCCGTGCGACGGCGTGTTTTTGATCGATCCTGCGGAAAAATTCTCTCCGCTTATTTATTCAGAAAAGATGATCTCAACGAGATGATCGCCTGATGCAACGGGGATGATGCGTGCGCTGAGCTTCTCCTCCGTCTCGGCTTTGCTCATACCGTCGAGAAAGAGTTCTTCATCCGCCTTGAGCATTGCGCGCGGGATGAGCAGCGCGCGGCCGAAATCCTCTCCCCGAAGTTGCTCCACAAGGTCTCCCCCTGTGATCAGCCCGCCGACGGTCACGCTCTCGCCGAAAAATC
>JAUYTF010000272.1 GCA_030695285.1 Eubacteriales bacterium
ACCGAACCAAAGGTAACCAGTATGGTGTTGGTCATCGCCTTCCCCATGTTGAGGGATTCCCATGCATTGGAATAATTTTCCCACTGCACTGTGGTCGGAAAGCCTAACAAGTCGGTCATAATCTGTCCCTGTGGCTTGACCGAGTTGTAGATGACCAGTGCAAACGGCGCAAAGAAGAACAGCGCACCAAGCAGCGACCCGGTAAACTTGATCGTCGTAAGAATCCGTTGCTTCACCATCATCCCAGTGCACGCTCCTTTCGTCTGCTGAGAATCATCTGCACCGACGTGACACTAAAGATGATCAAAAAGAAGATGATCGACTCGGCGTTTGCAAATCCGAGCTCGCCGACCCTGTAGAAGGATTTCGATCCAAAATGATCGGCGAGGCAAACCACAGAAACGGTTTGTGCCATCTTGCAGGCCTGCTGAATCAAAGAGGCTTTGCTGATGCTTGATACGGTGATCCCCGTCTTCTTGCTGATGCCTTCCACCTCGACGATCAGGTGGCTCAGGGAGAAATTCTGCATGTTGTTGATCGCGAGCTGACCGTAAACCGCGCATTCACTCAGATCTCCACCAAGGAGGATGAGTTTATTGCTGGGCGAAGAAGAGAACTCAAGCGCGATCCGCAGATCATTCGTCAGAACGGTAAGGTTCTTTTTGTGCGTGAGTTTTCTGGCGGCTGTCAGGTTTGTCGGACCGTCTGTCAGCATAATGATATCGTTGTCGGATACGAGGTGGAATATAGTATCGGAGATTTCCATCATCTGAAGCGCGCGGTCATCCTCCGAACTTTCAAAAGCAAGAGGCTCCTCAAGGTCCGCATTGAGCACCGCACCGCCGTGCGCGCGCTTGAGAAAGCCTTCGCTTTCCAGCTTTTCGAGATCGCGCCGTATCGTAACTTCGGTCACGTTTAACAGGCTGCTCAGTTTTGCAACGGAAACATGCTTGTCTTTATTCAGATAATCTTTGATAATCTTGATTCGTTCTATAGCAAACATGATACGTGGAACCTTTTTTAGTATTTTGCGATATTACTTATAGTACATGAAGTTGCATCAACTATCAATATAATAGAAAAATTCGATTATAAACACAAACGAAAGAACTGATGTAAAAAATGGGTGTTGACAGCGGAAAATGATGATGATAAAATACGAAACACACAGAAAGCAATAAAAAAAAACAAAAACAAAGACTCTAAAACAAACCAAACGAACATTCTTCATCACATTCTTGATTTTCCAAAACTTTAGAAACCGGATTATGAACCCCAAAGACATACTCGCTCATCCCTGCGGATTCGACCTTTTATAAGTTTCTGACTTACTTCGTTAAAAACGGGCAATGAATGAAAAAATGAATAAAAATGAGTTTCTGATTGCTTCGTGAAACGGGGCAATGAAAAAGTATGAGTTTCTATTTGCTCCGAAAACGGGGCAATGAATAAAAAAAGGAGAGAAAAGATGAAAAAGGTATTGATATTCGTCATGGCGCTGGTGATGGGGTTATCCCTGTTTGCCTGCGCGGCCCCGGCTCCCGCAGCAGCACCGCAGGCAGCGACGGAAGCAACGGAAGCTGCCGAAGCTGCGACAGAAGCAGCGGTGGAAGGTTACATCGGCATTTCCATGCCGACGCAGTCCAGCGAACGTTGGATCAAAGACGGCAACACGATGAAGGATATCCTGGAAGGAAAGGGATATACCGTAGATCTGCAGTATGCTGAGGATGATATTCCGACACAGAAATCTCAGATCGAAAACATGATCACCAAGGGCGCGAATGTTCTGATCATCGCGGCGATCGACGGTTCCACACTGTCCGCCACGCTGGATCAGGCTGGCAAAGACGGCGTTAAGATCATCTCTTATGACCGCCTGCTCGTTGACACGGAAGCAGTCTCCTACTACGCAACCTTCGATAACAGAGGCGTAGGCCGCCTACAGGCGCAGTCGCTGGTCGATGGTCTCAAGGCGAACAAAGGCGAAGGCCCGTACAATGTCGAGCTGTTTGCCGGCTCTCCCGACGACACGAACTCCTTCTACTTCTACTCCGGCGCGATGGACGTTCTCCAGCCGCTGATCGATGCCGGTACGGTCGTTGTTGTTTCCGGCCAAATGACGCAGGCTGACATCGGCACGCTCCGCTGGGATGGCGCAGTTGCGCAGTCCCGCATGGACGCACTCCTTGCCGCGAACTATACGGCAGGCGCGCAGCTTGACGGCGTTCTCTCGCCCTATGACGGAATTTCCCGCGGCATCCTCTCGGCACTGACATCGTTTGGTTATGAACCCGGCACGGCCAACTGGCCCGTCGTCACC
>JAUYTF010000279.1 GCA_030695285.1 Eubacteriales bacterium
CACTCCGACTTACGGCAACGCCGCTATGGTGATATACTGTTTTTAGTAGAGCACATTTCTCTTTGATGGAGGATTTTTTCGATATGTTCAACGCTATCTTACGGCGTGTCGCCCCGATTCCCAGGCTCGACTCGTTTGCGCGCTATCTTTTCATCGGCCCGCATCCGGACGACATCGAGGTTGCCTGCGCGCCGAGCGTCCGCGCGCTCACGCAAGCAGGCAAGCATGTCTCGTTCCTGATTCTCACCGACGGGCGCATGGGCGCTATCGACCCCGCGCTATCCGGCGATGCGCTCGTGCAAATCCGTCAGGCGGAGGCGCGCGCCTCGGCAAAACTGCTGGGCGTGACGGACGTGACCTTTCTTCCGTTTCACGACGGCGGGATGTATCAAATGGAGGACGCCGCCTGCGAGATTGCCAAACACATCGTACGGCTCAAGCCGGACGTTGTGTTTGCGCCCGATCCGAACGTGATCAGCGAGTGCCACATCGATCATATTAAGGCTGGCATGGCGGCAAAGATGAGCATGAATATGGCACCGTTTGAGAGCGTGATGCAGAGCATTGGCTCCTCGGGCAGCCATGCGGTCAAGGCGCTTGCGTTTTACTATACCGATAAGCCAAACGCCTATGTTGCGGTGAAGAAGAGCTTCTCCGCGCGGGCGGAAGCGCTCGCCTGCCACAAGAGCCAGTTTGATGAGAAGATGGTTTCGGATATCTGCATGTATTTCAAGCTTCGTTCGATTCGCTTTGGCTTGCGAAAGATGATGGGCCGCTCCGACGGCTACCGCGCGCTTGGGCCGATGCACATGCACTGTTTCCCGGAGGCCTCGGAGTGGGTGAGATGATTTTTTAGAAGATCATCTGCACATAAAATGCATCCCCGAAGCGTCCGAGTGGATGAGATGTTTTTTTCAGAACCTTTCCGTTGGATAAACAAGAGGCTGTCCAGAAAAGGCAGCCCCTTTGTGTACCTTGTTTGCGGGCGGATGATATCCGCCCCTACAAAGACGTAAGATACGATCTATGATTTCGTTTTTCCTTGAGAATCAAATTTTTAGGGAATTTTTTTGCTAGGGAACCACCGATTAATTACTCTTTTTAGCTGCCAATGCAAGGGCTGCCTGATTTTTCGAGGGAGAAGCGTCATTTTCAGCCTAAAATGAATCAATCCTACGGTGGAAATGGTCGATTTCCCTCAAATGGGCATAGTTATCCCATGCTACAAGACAGGGTTCGCCCAGCTCTGGCGCACATCCATAGGTTTGAGCTGGCAAACAACAGATGCAACCGATTTAAATTCTTGGCAATGCCGTGATAGACCGTCTTTTGGAAGCCGCATTGCACCTTAACAAATCGGAACGGGTGTTCAACCTTGCTTCGAACCGATGATTTTTGATGTTCGATTGCACGTTCCCAGTCTTGTCCGCCATGATCGCTCTGGCTGTGTAATTTCCCCGGTCGGCGATTGATCCGGTAATCGATACGGGAAAGATTCTCGCTTGAGAGTATCTCTGCTCGTTTTTCTATTCCAAGATAGCCGGAATCGCCGTATACCACCGTGTCATCCGCGCGAATCAATGCCGACGCCTGTGTGATGTCATGTTCATTCGCCGCTGTGGCTGTCACTGCCGTCACATACCCTGTGCCAGCATCTACTCCGACATGCGCTTTCATGCCGAACCGCCATTCATTCCCTTTCTTGGTTTGGTGCATTTCGGGATCTCTTGCTTTGTCTTTGTTCTTTGTCGAACTGGGAGCGTTGATGATCGTCGCATCCAGAATCGTTCCGCCGTGCATGATGCAGCCGTTTGCTTCCAAGACAGCGTTGATTGCCGCAAACATGGCTTCGCCGAGATGGTTCTCTTCGAGCAAATGACGAAAATGCAGCAACGTAGTTGCATCCGGCGCTTGCTCCTCGCAGAAGTTGACACCCATAAACGTCCGCATGGCATAGCTGTCGTAGATCGCATCCTCGACGCCTTCGTCCGAGAGGTTGAACCACGTTTGCAGCAGATACATCCGCAGCATCTTCTCGATGCCCTTCGGTGGACGGCCACGCTTCCCGCTCGGATAGAATGGGCGGATGAATGAATACGTCGCATCAGAATTGACACTGGGGTCTAACGGCGCCGACATATTCAATTAAAGCAATCCACTCTTCCCACGGGATGATGTCATTCATGACTTGCAGAAACGCTTCTCGCTTCGTTTTGCGCTTCCGACCACTGTATTCGATGTCCGTAAATGTTTGCTGCCGCATACGTTACTCCGTTTTATTTGATGCTTCTATTATACCATGCGGCGGTTTGTGGTTCGATTAAATCAGTGATTCCCTAGCATGCGATTTCATTGCGTGCGTCAATCCAGACATAACGAGCGCCCCCGCTTGAACCGCAGGGGCGCTCGTTGTTGACTTTGGTTGCTTTCTGATGAAAGCAGCGGATTCAATTCTTCTTCGGTTACTTCATGGTACCCGAGAAGAGAACCGGCTCCGCCTGATAGAGCAGGGC
>JAUYTF010000287.1 GCA_030695285.1 Eubacteriales bacterium
GGTGACCATGTAGGCGGAAGCATAGCCGCGGTCAAACTGCATACCCTCGACGATGTTGAGTTCTGTCTTCATGGTCTTGCTCTCTTCGATGGTGATGACGCCGTCGTTGCCAACCTTCTCCATTGCGTCGGAGATCAGTTGGCCAACCGTTTCATCGCTCGCGGAAATCGAGGCAACCTGCGCAATAGCGTTCTTACTGCCGACGGGCTTGCTGAGATCTTTGAGTCCTTCTACTGCTTCTTTTACGGCCGCTTCAATACCGTGGCGAACGACCATGGGGTTTGCGCCAGCGGCGACGTTCTTCATGCCTTCACGGACGATCGCCTGTGCGAGTAGGGTTGCCGTGGTGGTGCCGTCGCCCGCGACGTCGTTGGTCTTGGTAGCGACTTCTTTAACGAGCTGCGCACCCATATTTTCAAATGGGTCATCCAGTACGATTTCCTTAGCGATGGTCACGCCATCGTTGATAATCAACGGCGCACCATACTTCTTGTCGAGAACCACGTTGCGGCCTTTAGGTCCGAGCGTAATCTTAACGGTATTGGCCAGCTTGTCGAGACCGGCTTGAAGCGCTCTGCGCGCATCTTCGCTATATTTAATCTGCTTTGCCATGTTTATGTGTCTCCTTTTTTATTCAACAACTGCGAGGATATCGCTCTGACGAACGATCATATACTCTTTTTCATCCAACTTGACTTCGGTACCCGCGTACTTCGAACAGATCACCTTGTCGCCAGGCTTAACATACATGACAATATCCTTACCATCTACTACGCCGCCGGGGCCAACGGAGATCACCTCCGCCATCTGCGGTTTTTCCTTTGCAGCGGTTGGCAACACGATGCCGCCCTTGACAATTTCATCGTTCTCGATGCTGATTACAACAACCCGATCGGCTAAAGGTTTAAGCTTCATATGAGTAACGCCTCCTATTTGTTTCGTATGCTTCAATCTCGTTAGCACTCTTTTAACCTGAGTGCTAATCACGAAACAATCATACCACGAATACTGGAATAATCAACTCGCAAAATGCGACGAAAATGTGATAATTCCCCATGAAACATAGTGTTTATCTGTAGGGGACTGCTGATTTGCGGTATAAATAAGTCTGTTATATGCCATCCTATGCGGGAGGGCATGTCTGTACTCCTAACAAACATGGACGACGCGGTCGGGTCGCGTACAAATTTTCGCGAAAGTTTTTAGGGGAAAGGCCCTATAAGCTTTTTTACACGAGGGAATGCGCATGGGAAGACGAGGTTCGAAGCTAGGGCAAGGGGGCAGACCGCGAAAATCACTGTCAGAAAAATTGCTTGACGATAACCTCGGCAAGCGAAAGCTGACCGTAGTGGAGTTTCCGTATTCAGCCGACTTGAAAGGCATCGAAATGCCATCGCGGCGGGAATTCTTGTCTGCGCGTCAGAAGGATGGACGAACGCTTGAAGCTGTTGAGATATTTGCTGTCACCTAGGCGTGGCTCGACCAGCGCGGATGCGCGAAGATCGTTTCCCCGCAGGTGCTCGAACGATATGTTATGAGCGCGGCGCACTGGATCCAGTGTGAAACGGCGATTACAGAATATGGGTTCTTAACAAAGCATCCGACGACCGGAAGCGCGATCCATTCCCCATACGTGGCGATGAGCCAGAACGATATGGCGCAGACGAACCGGCTCTGGTATGAAAGCTTCCAGATCGTGAAAAAAAACTGTGCCGCGGATTACACGGGCGTGAACCCTCAGGACGACGTCATGGAGCGCCTGCTGACTGCACGCAGAGGGAAATAGTCATGGACGAGATACAAGCGTTCATTCGCGCTCTGAAACACCACCGTCTGACGAGCCAGCGCAAGACGTTGCACGGGCATGCGCGCGCGGGGGATCTGGCGGGTGCGAAGAGGGGGTTGCAGCGGTTTTGCTCCGCAGTCGCGAATAGAAAAGCATACTGCGCAGGCAAATAGTGCTTTCCAATCAGGGGGTTCATATCCTCGCCCGTTTACGGTACAATATATGTGACCGATTTTAGGAGGGCAACATGACGAGAAAATGCAGAGTGGTACTATTGCTATGTGCCGTATTGTTACTTACATTCGCGCTTTCGGCGTGTTCAAACCGGGAGAAAGAAGACGACAAGCTGTCTTTGGACCAGGTTATAGAGTTGTCTGGAAAAGGGAACGAACTTACGTGGGAAGATTTTGAGAAATTTAGCAGCACCGATATAGGCAGCGGTTTGCATATATTACGCTACGAAGTTGACGAGAACTATTATCTTCTGATCGGTGGCGGCAGCAAAGACATAGAACCTATGTACATCTATCTGATCAATGCCAATGATCCGGATGCCTATATCGACATAAGAACAGATGATGTAAACAGCTTTATCTCTAAGTAGCCGGAATCGGTAACAGCATAAATCATCCGATCTGAACCACGCCTTCACCACGCCTTCCGGTGTGGTTTTTCTGATGCTCCAAAGAAAGGCAGCAAGAATGATTGTCCAAACGTTCCCGGCTGGTAAGCGCGCTGGATTATCGGGTTTACAGTCGGGCTTACTCCATGAAGCTGTTCGGATCGTGCGGCAAATGAGGGAAGCTACGAATGGAGCATATCCAAAATTCATCGTCTGGGAAAACGTCCCCGGTGCGTTTAGCAGCAACGGACGGCAAGATTTCAAAGTGGTGCTCGACGCGAGCATCAGGATCGTCGCGCCGGGAGCCGAGGTGCCTGCGCCTGCGGAAGGCAAATGGGCCTACGCCGACGTATGTCTGGGAACGGGATGTAGCGAGGCATGCTAAACAAGTATGTGGGGCGGACGACTTTAGAATGGGTTGTGAGAAAGAAATCGATTTTGCTCAATGAACTGATTTACTGAAGTTTTTTCCTTTGGACGACACACGTTTTTCGTGCATATTGTGTTTTGCCGAATGCGAAACTATAATGGAGCAAACTCCTGAAATATATTATTGCGAGGTGCGTGCTGTGAAACTCTATACCAACGCAAGCTTTATCACCTGCGAGCCGGGTAACAACGCGACATATTCAGCGATGGCGGTAAATAAGGGACGTATTGTTTGGATTGGAGACGGCGTTCCCAAGCCCTATAAAAGCGCACGTGCGATAGACCTCGGCGGTGCTACTGTTGTGCCCGCATTTGGAGATACACATTTACACTTTGAGTCGTTTTGTTTATTCAACAACACCTTCTTCGTGATGGACGCAAACTCGCTTGACGAGATGGGTCACATCATAAAATCCTATGTGGAAAAGCATCCCAAAGACAAGGTTATCCTCGGATTTGGCTGTACCGCGCATACGGTAAAAGAAGAGCGCCTGCCCGTCCGTGCAGATATGGATCAGTGGACGGATCGGCCACTCCTGATCATAAAATACGACGGACACGCCGCCGTTTGTAACACTGCGCTCATGAACCTGCTCTCAGACGAGGTGAAACGTGATTCTGGTTGTGATGTGGAGACAGGATGGCTCTACCAGAATGCATTTTTTAACGGCGTAAACGAGGTGACCGCAAAGGTGCCTTCGATGTCAATCGTGTCTGGACTGTCCAAGGGCGCCGACAATCTCGCCAAAGCGGGGATAGGACTCATACATAACGCTGAGGGTGTTGGGTTTGCAAACGACTTGGATGTGGACATGATGCGTGTACTAGGCCCGGGGCTGCCGATTGCATCTCGTATGTT
>JAUYTF010000292.1 GCA_030695285.1 Eubacteriales bacterium
GTCTTGCCGAGTGCGCGCCATGCGCGGGAGTAATCGTTATCTTCAATCGCGTTCATCGGCGAACCGTGGCCGATGAACAGCACTGGCATTCTGTGTTTCAATTGAGTTACACCTCTTTTCAGATGCCGAGACGCCAAGTAAAGCACCACTGCCGTTTGGCTTTCAGATGTCCTTCTTTCATACTATCGCTCGAATTCGATCTTGTAAAGTGTGTTTGGCACATTGCAGTTGAAATTAAATATAAATCGCGTCTTCAGAAAGCAGATAAAGCCCAACACAAGCCATGCGTATTTTAAATATATGCTTGACAACACGATATGGACGTGCTATATATTGAAAGATCGTTCAATGAATGATAGTTCAACGTTTATAGGTTTATCAAATTTGAGTTCTGAGAACAGAAGTTAAACAAACAGAAGTTAAACAAACCAAAACTCAATCAATGGATCGATGGAACTGAGGTGTAAATATGACCATACGGGAAGATCAGAAAGAAAAGCGCAGGCAGGATATTCTGTATGCCGGTTTAGGCCTGTTCATTCAGAAAGGGTATTCCGGTACGACAATCAAAGACATTGCCCGTACCGTGGGCATGAGCACTGGGCTGCTGTTTCACTATTTTGCCTCGAAAAAGGAGCTGTATCTGGCGCTGGTATCGCTTGGGGTAGAGGGGCCGATGAACACCGTCCAGCCAACGCAGATGGAGCCCCTTGCGTTTTTCGCAACGACGGCGGATTTCGTCCTCGAGAACATCCGGACGGAACCTTTTTTTGCAAAGATGTTTGTGCTGATGCATCAGGCGTATTACAGCGACGACGTGCCCGCAAGCGTGAAAGAGCTGCTGTCCGGGTTTGACATTTACACCCCTACGGCAGATATCATCCGGCAAGGGCAGGCAAACGGCACGATTCGCGAGGGCGACGCGCTCGCGCTTTCCATCGCGTTCTGGAGCGCTATTCAGGGCATAGCGGAGACACTCGCAGTGCATGCACACTTGCCATGCCCGCAGAGTGAGTGGATCACGGATCTGTTACGGGCAAAATAGCACAAAACACAAGTTCTTTGATATAGCTATCCATAAAGAAAACAAAAATAAGAAACAATTGGGGGGATTTGCATGAGACAGGTTATCATCATCGGCGCTGGTATTGCGGGGCTATCCGCGGGCATCTATGCGCGACAGAGCGGCTTTGACACCACCATATACGAAAGCCACAGTATCCCTGGGGGCGCATCTACCAGTTGGAGAAGAAAGGGTTATTATTTTGAGGGCGGGCTGCACTGGCTGACGGGGTCATCTCACGAGATGCAGCTCAACCGCCTCTGGCGTGAGGTGGGCGCGCTGGATGACACGGTTGAAATCTATAACCGCGATCCGTTCTTTGCCTATGAGGTGGAGGGAAAGACCGCGTGTTTGTATCGCGACATCGAAACGCTGCGCGCACATTTGACCGCGCTTTCTCCGGCCGACAGAGGGGAGATCAACAAGCTCTGTGCAGACGTGAAAAAATTCGCAAAAATGCAGATGCCTGTGATGGATCTGCCCAAGTTAAAGGCGAAATATCCGGTTAAGTTTCCGATTTTGAAGCTGTTTGCCATGCTTTCCGCGATGCCGAGAATGAAGTATTATCAGAATCTCTCGGCCAAAGAATATGGCGAAAAGTTTCAAAGCCCGCAGATACGCAAACTCATGACGAACATGATCGGCGAGGAATACTGCGCAAACGGGGTGCTGTTCACCATCGCGACGCTGGCGGCAGGCGATGGCGGATACCCCACAGGAGGTTCGCTTGCCATGGCAAACCGCATGGCGCAGTATTATCAATCTCTTGGCGGCAGGATCGAGTATAGAACGCCCGTTGAGAAAGTCGTTGTCGAGCGCGGTGCGGCAAATGGTGTTGTCGTCGCGGGGGAGATGATCGCATCTGATGCGGTGATCGTCACGAAAGACACGCTCAGCGCGATCGATACGCTGTTTGAGGAGCCGATCCGCGAACCCTGGGCGGAACAGATGCGCGCCGAGACGCATCCCATGCTGAATGTGTTTGTTGGCATTGGTGTACAAGCGGACTGCTTGGATATACCCGCGAACAATGAGTTCCCGCTGAGCGAGCCGCTGCGCATCGGAACCCTGACGTATGATAGCATCGGCTTTAACAACTACGCGGGCGTCGCGGGATACGCGCCGGAAGGGTGCAGCGCGCTGACCACCGCGCTGGTAGGAGACAGCTATGATTTCTGGAAGCAGTGCCGCGAAGAC
>JAUYTF010000336.1 GCA_030695285.1 Eubacteriales bacterium
CGCACAACTCATCAGTATCGAGCGGCGACTTGATGAGGTCGAACGTGCCGCTGCGGCGATAGATGGTGTTGAATTCGACGACCTGCAGGCGCTTCTCGAGTGCCCGGAATACGGCAAATTGTACCGCAGGCGGACATCTGAAACCAAAGACAACCTCGCTGAGCTCAAGGGGATTATCCTGGGCGCCGCGGTCGCCGATAAGCCGCCACTCGCTCTCGTATTTCCAGTCAGGCGCTTTGCGAAGGAGGACTGCCTCGTCCACCTGCTTTCGAGCGCTAGCGCTGCCCTCCAACATAGACTGCACGAGGCTGGCCCGCACAATCGGTGCGCCTCCGTATTTCACCTTGTGCAGTTGGGCGTCGGCCGGAACCGCGTATCCAACGCATATCCCATTGTGCTGGTCGCCATAGTGGCTCCACATCAACGGGCAAGTGGCGCGTTCGGCTAAGGAAACAATCCCCTTATCGTAGCGCCGCAGAAGTTCGGCCTCGACCTCTTGGCCGAGCAGAAACTGCAGCGGGTCCGCGACTGTCATCTCCGGATTTGTGGCTCTGTAGCGAATGTCTTCAAGACGTCGCGCAACGGCCAACTGGCTCTGGCGGGCGATATGATCGACAGTCTTGGGCCCCTTGTAGCGGATCGTCTTGGCAGCTCCGCTGAGTTCTGCCTCAATACGTTGAACCATCAGTCGTCGCAGGACCACCTCCAGGGCCGCGGCGTCAATGTCGGTGTCAAGGCGAGGCTTGGCGTCCAACGGGTCATTGAAGGTGTTGGGATCGGCGAAGTAGAGCGTGTCCTCTACCAGCATTTCGAGACTGATGTGGCTGAACGGCCTGTACTTGTAGACACGATCGGGGTGCCTTTTGAGTTTAGCCATCCCCCTCCCCTTCCATTCGGCCGTGTTGTCGATCCAGCGGATGACTTTTCGGCGCGCACCGCTTGTCACGCCAGCGCATCGGCTGCCGCAGTTCTAAATCACACCGGTAATATTGCTATCTCTGGCACGCCGGCGTCTGTAAGGAGCTGATATAGCTCTGCCACATTATTTCTATGTCCGCGTTCGCGACAGAAAACGAAGATAGCCCGTTGCTTTGCGCGCGAGAGCGCGACGAAAAACGCAGCGATCCCCTCCGGATTGCCGGGGGTGTGAGCCCACCAAGCTTTGTCGTCGAGGCCAACGAAGATGATGGTGTCGTATTCCAGCCCCTTGCTCTTATGGACGGTCATCATAGGGATCTGATCAACCCCCTCGAACGCATCGAGGCAGGCCGTCCAGTTCGGCGCGCCATTGGCGGAAGCGAAGAA
>JAUYTF010000337.1 GCA_030695285.1 Eubacteriales bacterium
GGCGAGACGTGGGCGCTACTTATAACCCTCGCTGCGAGCGGCGCGGGCACAAACGCATTATCCGGCACGATTCCCGTGCTGGTCGCACTCGATATGATTCAAAGCGAAGTCGGCAGTAGCGGCACGCTCTCGGCGGGCGGCTCCGTCGGCGTGATAGCGGATCTGGATAACCACACGTTTGTCATCAGCGGCGGGCTCGCCGCGGCGGGCACCAACGCAGTTGGCGCAACGATCTCCACGGTGGTATCCCTCAACACCGTCGAGGCCATTGTCGGACAGAGTGCGGCAATCACCTCCGGTGGCGCGGGTGTCGGCATTTCGGTACCAAACCGCGTGGCGAAACGGCGCGGCGTGATCATCAGCGCGACGGCAAACGAAACCATGGTGCTGGTCGCGGTGGCCGCTTCCTTCGCCGGTACAACCGCCATTACGGGCGTGATCAACACGCTTGTGCTGCGCAATGTCATATACGCGAAGGTGGATACTTCCGCGCGCATCACCGCAACGGGGGACGAAAGCTATAGCGTCACCGAAGGAACCGAAACCAAAGAGCTTTCCAGCGGCGATGTCACGGTACAGGCCGAAGACGATTCATTTATAATTAACCTTGCGGGGTCGATCTCTGCGAGCGGAACCGTGGGCGTTGGCGCGACGATCGTTGCACTGGTGTTTGATAAGCACGTCACCGCCGAGGTAAACGCGCTGAGCGTCATCACAGCTGGCGGAACACTTCAGGTGCTGGCAAGCGCGAAGGACGACCTGTTCCTGCTGGCGATCGCGTTCGGCGCAGCCGGCACGGTCGGTGTCGCTGGCGGCGTAAACGCGCTGGTGTTTAGCAACATCGTAACCGCAGCGCTGGGCGGAACGGTCAACGCAGACAAAGGTGTACTCGTTTCGGCCAAGACCGATTCACTTCTGGTCAATGCGGCGCTCGCGGTTGGCGGCGGCGGCACGGTCGGCGTGACAGCCATCGCGGTCGTCACCTATTTCTACAATCAAACGCTCGCATACGCAAAGCAAAACGCGAACATCACTTCCGCCCTTGGCGATATCGCAATCCGAGCGAGTTCCAGCGAGTTCGTAACGGGCAATGCGGCGGGCATAGCGGTCGGCGGAACGGCCGGCGTGGGCGGCACCCTAGATATTCTGATCACTAAGGTCATCACAAAAGCATATACGGAGAGTTCCGTCAAACTCATTGCAAACGGGGATATCCTCATCTCCGCGTTGGATGATTATAGCCTGCTCGCCGTCGCAGTCACGATCGGTGTTGCAGGGGTTGCGGGTGTGGGCTTGACGATCCTGCTAAGCCTGAGTTTCAACACCATTGAGGCAGGCGTGGGCGCAAACAGCATTCTGACCGCAGGCGGCAATGTAACCGTTGCGGCGGGGTCGAACCGGAATGTACTGACCATAGTAACTACCGTCGGCGGTGGTGGCGCGGCGGGCGTCGGCGTTTCGCTCTCCGTGATCGTGACGGGCAACAAACTCCCGCAGGACGCACACGACAGCATCTACCCCGATCAAACGCAGGAACAGTACGTAAACGACGGCAAGGTCTACTTCGTCTATCTCGACGAGGATGGCGAGCGCCTCTACGAATATCAATACAACGGAACGAGCACCTATTATCGACTCAGCGGCGACGTGATGCAGCAGGTCAGCTACTCTGACGAGAAGACGCCGGTCATGACCGATGGGGACACGATGGATCCCCAGAAACAGGTCGACGCGGTGTTTGCAAACGTTGATCCGCGCGCCAGTGAAAGCAAGCCCGGCGAGAGCCTGACCGACCTGCTCGCAGGCGACGGACAGAAAACCACCGACCTTGACCCGGAAAGCAGCGAATACGGTCAGAGCGACGATGGTTCTCAGGACACAATGAACGACGACACCTACGACGATACCGTGAACAATTCCACCGTAGCGTCCTCGCGCATTGGCGAATTGAAGGACGCAACCTCGGCCGTGGTGCGCGCGGGCGCGCAGATCACCGCGCAGGACGGAAATCTCTCCGTTACCGCAAGCGACAGCGTAAACGCGAACATGATCGCGGGTACTCTGGGCGTCGGCGGTTACGCGGGCGTTGGCGTCGGGCTAGCGGTTTCGGTGCTCTTTAGCAACGTCAACGCGCTCGTCGAAGGCGGCGCTGTGCTCAGCGCGCCGAACGGAAACGTGACCGTCTCCGCCGCAACGGGTTCCGAAGCGAAATCAATCGAAAACATCAACGACGACACAGAGGCGGTCAACGATAAGGTAACTGATCAGATCTCGGATGCTACGACCTCCACTGTGCGACTCATCTCGGTGACCGGCGGCGGAGGGCTTGTCGGTGTGGGCATCACGCTAGCGGCATTGCTCGTGTTTACGGAAGTGAACGCTGTTCTTTCGGGCGATGTCGCTGCAGCAAAGAATGTCACCGTGCATGCGGATGTCAACTTCGGGCAGGTGCTCACGGGTACTCTCGCCATCAGCGCCGGGTTCGTTGGCGTGAGTGTCTCCGCAGGCGTCACCTATTTTGAGGCGAGCGTCGTCTCCGCAATCGCCAACGCGGCAACGCTTTCCAATATCAGCGGCACGATCAATGTGACCACCTTCGGCATAACAAACGCTATCGCAGCCGCGGCTTCCATCGCGGCGGGCGCGGTGGCTGTCAACGCGGGCATGGCGCTGACGATCAACCGCACGCTGATTCATACCTTCATCGGACAGGGTGTCACCATCGACGCGCCGGGTGCCGCCGTACTGGTGAGCACGGACTATACCGCGAACGCGTATGCATTCACGATAAGCTTCTCTGTGGGCGGTGTCGCCGTCGGCGCGACATTGGCGCTCGTGGTCAGTCGGATGGATGCCTTTACCTACATCGGTATTGCACCGGCCGGATTACCCGTCGCCGGATCGTCCGCCGCAGTCAGGGGCATCGTCCGCGCTAGCGCAATCAGCGTACTCAGCGACGTGACAAACGCCGTCAACATCATCGGCGTGGGCGTTGCGGGCGGCTCGGTCGCAATCAACGGCATCGTTGCGCTCGGCTTTAACCGAGCGGCAGGCTATGCCGCTATCTGCGGGGCGAACATCGAGGCGGCAGCGGTTTCGGTCACCGGAATCCTCTCCGGCGATACAACGGTAACCAGCACGGCGCTCGTGGTTGGCGGGGTTGCCGCCGGAGCGACGGTTGCGCTTGCGCAAATCAAAACAAAGAACGCGGCAGTTGTGGACGTCTCCGGCGCGCGGATGACCATCGGCACACTCAACATCAGCGCGGGGACATCGACGAATCCTTACAATTCGCAGGCGATTGCCACCGTGGTCACAGGCAAGGCGGGTGGCGTGGCCATTGCGCTCAACTTTGCCGTTGCCATCAACGCTTCTGAAAACAACGCGCAGTTGCGTGGGGATGGCGGCATTCTCACGGCGACGAACGTCAGCATCCACGCCGAGGGCAACACACGCGCTTATGCGATCATCGCCAACGCAAGCGTCGCAGGCGTCAGTGTCAATATCTCGGTCTCCATCGCGCTACTGGTCAGCACACAGCAGGCGCGGCTCACCGGCGGTGCGAACTTCACGCTGACTGGATCACTCAACGTCACATCCCGCCAGAACACGACGTTGCAGACCTACTCGAACTTCCTGCTGAAGATTACAGACAAGCTGACCGACACTGTTAGCGGCCGCTTCTCCACCATGGCGCAGGCGTATATCTTCTCCGCTTCCGTCGGCGTGGTTTCCGTTACGGCAAACGTGGCGGTTGCAACGGCGGACGCTACGGGGCGCGCAATAGTAAACGCGGGCGACCTCAAGGTATCCGGGTCGATCGGTGTCTATAGTTACGGCGCCTCGACTGCTAACGCCAAGGTGGACAACATTGCGTTTGCCATTGCTTCCGCGGGTCTTATGACGGGTTATTCTTATGCGGCTGGCACGTTTGAAGCGGCGCTTATAACCAACGGCACGATTACGGCGGGCGGCGACGTCAACG
Organism: Eubacteriales bacterium; assembly: GCA_030695285.1. Lineage (GTDB taxonomy): Bacteria > Bacillota > Clostridia > Christensenellales > CAG-138 > UBA7703. Next base: position 3,986 of record JAUYTF010000337.1, read on the forward strand.
TCGTCAACAGTGTAACGTCCGACGCGACATGCGATCTCACACCCGCCGCGGCCGGCCTGCAAGCGGGCGCTTTCGACCTCGGCGTAAACATCAGCATTGCGGAGGCGAAAACGGCTGCAAAAGCCTGGATTGGCGGAAGCGGCCTCATCTCGGCGGATGACATAAAGGTATCTTCCAGCGCGAAGGTCACCGCCTTTGCGGTGGTGCGCGGGGTTGCGATCTCAGTCAACTACGTGAAGGTTGCGCTCAACGAAGCGTATGCAAGCGTGACGGCGACACAGAACGCATACATCGAAGATGTCGCACTGCATGGAAACAGTGTGAGCGTGACCAGCTCTTTCAATGATTCGGTCACGACCGGTGCGGTTGCGCAGGTCGGCAGCAACGGAGCCAAACCAGACATTTCGATCTCGTTCATCTCCGGCACGATCAGCCTCGCGCAGGCGATCATTTCGGCGAAGTCTCACGCTTATATCACTGGTGCGTCTCTTGCCGTTTCCGGCTCGGTTTCGATTGAAACAAAAGCGCGCTCCTACGCAAACGCAGACATCCTTGAGGCGCAGTTCAGCGTTTCCGTCATCAGCGTCTCGCTGCTAAAGACGAACGCGCAGGCGAAAGGCGAATACACCGCCTACCTCGACAGCACTAACGCAACTCATGCCATCGGTACGTTGAGCGTTTCGACTACCTATTATGCAACATCCTACGCTGCAACCGGCGCAGCCGGCGGACTGGGCATATCGTTGGTAAGCGTTTCAGGGAATATCGCCAACGCTTCCAACAACGTCTCCGCTAAAAGCTACATCACCGGCAACGGCTCGCTTATTGCGAGCGGCAGCGTCAATGTGCTCACGGAAGGGTACGCGCGCTCTGAGGCGGTCGGCAAGACGCGCTCGTTTGAAGTCAGCCTGCTCAAAGTTGCGGTCAACGTCGTAACGGCCACACTAAACGTCGACCAGTCGGCATATCTCAATATCACTGGCTCGCTCAATATCCTCAGCGGCTCGCTCAACGTCCGCAGCGAAATCTACAGTACCGGCGACTTCGGCAAAGCCGTTGCCAGCGTCGGCGGCTCTGGCGCAGGTGCGCAGATCGCGCTGGTCGGCATCACCGCCAACGAGGCGAATGCGTATGCTGTGAGCACCAACGCGGCTTATATCGCAGGTTCCGGTTCGGTTACTGCTGAAGCGATTAGCGTCAAAGCCAAGACGGTGAGTGAATCGAACGCCATCGCGAAAAAGAGCTTCTCGGTCGGGCTGCTGACCATCGGTAGCCTCTCGGCCATAGCCAAGACTGGGGACAGCGTTTCGGCATACGTCTCCGGCTCCAAGCTCACCGCGCGAAACGGCGATGTGACAATTACCGCACTCGGAAGCACAATTTCTTATGCCTTCTGTGAGGAAGCAGGCGGCGTAGGACTCGTCTCTGGTTCCTCGACCAAGGCTGAGACCTATGTGGGCACCAGTAACAAGAAACAGACCGTCTCTGCGGGCGTGAAGAGCGGCGCGGTCGTTGACGCGACCGGCAACGTGACGATCCGCGCGTACAATACCGGCTCCGCTCGCTCGGTGGTCGAGCGTGGCGTGACAGTCGCGCTGGTCGCAGTTTCGCTGTCGTCACTACCGACGAAATCGTATTATTCCACCAGCGCGTACGTCAAAGACGGCTCTATCGTTCAGGCGGGCGGCAGCATCAGCGTGTTGAGCGAGGACTACACCGCCGCAACCTCCAACGCCACGGCGACATCGATCGGCTTTGGCATCAACGCAAACTACACGCGCGGTTCCAATGAGGTGGTCGTAACCAACTCGATCACCATTGGCGGACAGTTGTTGGCGGGCACAGCACTGACGGTGCTGGCAACGTCCAACGCGGATATGTATGCAAAGACGTATGCCGACGGAGGCGGGTTCTTCTCTGGCGATACGCTTAAGGCGATCAATAAACTCACGCGCGATACTATCGTGAATATCAACGCGAATTCCGTGCTTACCGCGGACTTTGGCAATCTGCTGATCAAGGCTGTCAGCGGCGCAGACGATGATATCTATACCTACGCGCGCATCTCCTCCGGCGGCGTAGTCGCGCTTGGCACTGCGAAGCTGGATGTAACCGTCGATTCGAGCGCAACCGTTAATATTGGCTCTGGCGTGCTCATTCAGGATCGCTTTAACACGGTAAGTATCTATGCAGACGCCTCGCTGAAGAATCTCTCCGCTTCGGTTGAGGTTAACACGAGCGGACTAGGTGTGCGCCCCTACGCGCAGGCGAATACCGACGTGGACCTGAGCAGCGGGGTCAACATCACTGGTACATCGGCCTCCAAGGCGGTTATCGAAGGGCGCTATGTCAACATCGAGTCCATGATCGGACAGCTTTACGTATACACCTACACCTATGCAAACGGCAAAGCACTCGGCGCGGATGTTGACGCAGACACCAATATGAACGTGGACATCACATCCGCCTTGTCCATGACCTATGCATCCGTCACCGGACATGACAAGATTTACATCGCGGGTTCCGCGCGTCCAGCCTACCGCACGTATAACATCTACGGCATTGCGACGGCGAGGCTCAACGCTATCGGCGAGGGCGTCGCGGCGGTGGACATCGACGGCACGATCAACGCGAAGGCGGAGATCAACACCGGCGTTACCCTGATCGGCGCGGATATCTTTGTGACCCACAACGACTATAACGGCGATCGCACGGAGGATAAACGCAATACCTCGGGCTTTATCTATAAACATAAATCCGGCGACAACGACTTGAACGTTACCGGCAGTGCGAGCGTCGCCCCTAGCACGGCGTTGCACCTCGGTGACGCGGCTGGCGGCATCTATATCGACATATCCGGCACAGAAAACAATTATACCGTGCGACAGGTAGGCAACAAAAACGAAAGCCAGATCTGGACGATTTCCGGCGAAACGATCAGCTTCAAGCCGATTTCCAACGCGTTGCCTGGCACGGCGCGACTCAACGCCTCCTATAGCAACCTGACGATCTACGATCAGTCCTATCTCCCGCTGGTGATGATCACGAACAGTACTGCTCTGAGCATCGTGCTTTCCGGTATCACCGTCCAGAACATCAACTTCCTCAGACCGATCTTGCGAGATGCCTTGGGCTGGCAGATTGCCATGCCATCCGGTTATACGACACTCAACGGAATTACACTTCGCGTCAGCGACGTGACTGCGCCGAGCGTGAACGTGATCAACGAGCAGGACGGCGGCGTTCTCGTCAACGGTTTAATCGCCAACAGCGGCGGATCGGTCAGCTTCATCTGGACGGGTGAGACCGGCGGCGAACTCAAGGCGGTGCAGCAAGTTACCTCGATCTCAGCTGCGGTCAACGTGTCTCCGATCTGGACGAGAAGCCTGACGATTACAAACGCGGGTAGCGTCGGCGCGGAATCGTACACCATCGGCGAAACTGTGGTGGAGCAGAGCTTCAACGTGTACCTCTTTAATACGAGCGGCGGTTCCTCTAGCGTGAATATCTCCGCCCAGGGTGGCATCTATCTCAGGCTCACGGCAGCCGAGCTCGTTCTGCTGGATTCCGCCGCATGGGCGGGCAAACCGTGGGAGAGCGATGATGCAACGGACGGCGCGCATATCGACATGCTGATGCAGTCCATCGTCTCCGACAGCGGAGATGTCATCATAGACCTGCCGCAGGGGCTAAGGGCATACCAGCTGACCAACACAAACACGCTGACCATGCCGGTGCCCGGTACGCTGGAGTATGTGACTGACGCGCTGCAGACACTTTCGCAGAACGTTTCAATCACGGGTCTCGACGCGCTGGAGTACTACCTCGTGAGCTACAACCCCGCGGATGATATTTACTGCTTCATGTTGCCAAACGGCACATATCTGTATACCGACGCGCTCGGCAACGTGATTCGCATCACCGAGGGTGGTGTGGACTTTGCGGTCAGCGATTTTACTTTTACCACCAACACCACTGGTGTGGTGACAAGCATCAAACTCGCGGCTGGCGTTTCGATAGATCTGGCGACAGGCAAGTTGACGGTTGAAGATAACTTCAGCTATGAGGTGCTTCTCTCCGCCATCAGCGGCAAGTGGCTGCTCAACAACATCCTTTATAGTTCCGGCAGCATCGATCTCGTCCTTTCCACAGCGACGGCAGCACTTATTGATGGCGAGCCCATCTACACCTCTATTGACACCGTAGTGACGCTCTCGTACTGGTGGAGCTACGGAACACTGACGTATTACTACATCACCGGCATACAGCCGAGTGTAAATGCGGACGGCACCTATTACCTCATCGCCTATGATTCTTCCTCTGATACGTTCCAACCGTATCTGCTGAAAGGCGCGGGGTCGATCATCTCCGGCGCCAGCAGCGATAACGTCATTTATAACAATCTCTTAAGGGGTGAAGACGGCTCCGGGCATCAGATCACGCTAAATAACGGCATCACATACTATGAACTAAATAGCGCTAGCTATACGGGCAGCGTCATCGGGGCGGCAGTTACGCGCGCAAGCAAGGTGTTCAGCGTGAATGGACTTGCGTCCAGCGGCATAACCTACAACTACAATTCGGGAAAATGGTATTACGGTAGTACTGAGCTGGATGTCAAGAAGGTTGGCAACATGTTCTATGTGCCGGACAATTTCACGACGACGAACGGAACGCTGAGTTCGATTTACGATTCCCTCAAGGGCAAATACTGGACGGTATCTATTCAGAGCGAAACGCGCGATAGCTGCTACGACGGCAAGTGGACTGCAAGTGGCGACGAAAAGTTTTACTTCGCGGTGTTTGCGTATCGTAAGGACAACACCAATTATTACTGGACCAACCAAACAAGACTCGTCACCTATTACCTCAATATCGCTTACTCGACAGTAGACCCGCTCTCGTTGATGCTGGTGGAGAATGAGGACAAAGCGGCCAACGCGGGCACAACCAAACCGAAGAAGGACTATACGCTCACATTCGGTACGCCTGTCGGAGATGCGAACTATACCGCAACGTATATTACCTATGTGCAAAAGTCGGATGGCACCTGGCAAGAGGTGAGCAATACTGTTACGGAGCCGGGCTATGCCTCCGCCGTGCTGAATATCCTCGGCAGGATTGATAACATCCCGATGAAGGCGGTCGAGTCCGTGCCGAACAACAACATGGTCGGTGCCGTTTCCGGCTACCGCATCACTGATACACTCTATGTCACCACAACCGGCATTGCGGTGATGATCAACACACTAGTCACGATCGACGGGAAAGCGTTCGCTGCTAAGTTTGACGGAAACGAGTATCATTCCGATTACTTAAATGCAACGCAGCTTGGTCGGGTGTCCGAGTACAACCTGCTCGCCGTGGACGAGGACGGCAACATCATCTATACGGATGGAAACGGATACGTCTATCGACTTTCGGGAAGCTCGTTCGTCTACACCGGATCCAAAACAGGCGTTGCGGATATTACTGGAGACAGCGCAATTGAAATCATCCGCAGCGGCTTCTTCCTCGACGCAACGGTGGACGGTGACGGATACATCACAGGATACCAGACCGCAGGCGGTGCGGATCTGACAAAAGAAGAGGCGCTGCAGGTGTTCCGCCTCGGCGGCGCGGGTGTATTCTGCGATTCGGATGGTAATCTTTACTTCTTCGAGAGCGGACAGATGCTCTGCA
>JAUYTF010000347.1 GCA_030695285.1 Eubacteriales bacterium
TCCTCGTTGTTGCTGGTCTTTTCGAGCATGCTGATGAGATGCTCGGTCACATCCGCCGTGTTCCCGCCTGCGAGTACTCTGCGAATGGTGCGCACCGCATCGAGCTCCTCGGTGGTGAGCAACAGATCCTCTCTGCGTGTGCCGGATTTGTAGATGTCGATGGCCGGAAAAATCCGCCGTTCGCTGAGTTTACGGTCGAGATGGATTTCCATATTACCGGTGCCCTTGAACTCCTCATAGACCATGTCATCCATGCGGCTGCCCGTCTCGGTCAGCGCGGTGGCGATCACGGTGAGGCTGCCGCCGTTTTCAATCTTTCGTGCGGCGCCGAAGAACCGCTTGGGTTTGTGCAGCGCGCCCGGATCCATGCCGCCTGAGAGCGTGCGCCCCGTTGGCGGTATCGTCAGGTTATATGCGCGGGAAAGGCGCGTTAAGCTGTCCATCAGAATGACGACGTCCTTGCCCATCTCGACGAGGCGCATGGCGCGCTCGTGTACCATTTCCGCAACGCGGGTGTGGTGCTCGGGTAGCTCATCAAACGTAGAATACAGCACCTCGCCTTTGATAGAACGCTGCATATCGGTCACTTCCTCAGGCCGTTCGTCGATGAGCAGCACGATAAGGTGCGCGTCCGGATAGTTTTTCGAGATACCGTTTGCAATGCTCTTGAGCAGCGTGGTCTTACCCGCCTTGGGTTGGGAGACGATCATGGCGCGCTGGCCTTTGCCGATGGGCGCGATGAGATCGATCAGGCGGATCGCGAGGCTGCTCGTGCCCGGCAGTTCCAGCGTATAGCGCTCAAAGGGAAACACAGGCACGAGCTCTTCAAAGGGCCTGCGCTCTACGATGCTTTCCGGCGACTCGCCATTGACCGCAGTGATGTAGAGCAGCGCTAAAAAACGCTCGCCTTCTTTCGACGGGCGGGTTTTTCCGGTGACCATGTCGCCCGTACGCAGGCCAAATCGGCGAATCTGCGCGATGGAAACGTAAACATCGTGCTGGCCGGAGAGGTAATTCTCGCTGCGCAGGAATCCATAGCCATCTGGCAACACTTCCAGCACGCCCTCCGCGTCTCCGCAATCTCCTGTTTGGAGAATTTCGGGAACGGCAGGGTTGCTCGTGCCGTAATCTTTGTTGTAATACGCTTCCGGGGTACGGGGGCGAAGGTTGCGATCCCCTTCAAAGCCACCCGGCTCAGCGCCATAGTTTCCGGCGGCAAACCCCTGCTGCGCGCCGGGCTGTTGGAATCCGCCCTGCTGCTGATAGCCAGTTTGCTGCTGATAACCGCTCGGCTGCTGATAGGCGTTTTGCTGATAATTGTTTCGCGGATAGCCGCCTTGTTGAAATCCGCCTTGCTGATATCCACTCTGTTGCTGATAATTTTGCTGATAACTTCCCTGCGAAGGATACTGTCTTCTTTGGTATCCCCCTTGCTGTTGACGATTATCATAATACGGCTTGCTTTGCTGATAAGGGCGCGGCGTGTAGCCCGCTCTGTGGTATCCGCCGTCCGTGTCCTGCGGGGGCATGCCGCCGGGCAAATCGCCGGCGGGTTCGCCCTGCTGCACTTGCGGCGCGCTCAAGATTGCTTCAATCGACTCTGCTTCCCCCTCGGACTCTTCGCCTTCACCAGAAGGCACAAAATCGGAAGGCACGACGCCTCCCCCCATGATGATATCAACAAGCTCGCTTTTTCGATATTTGGTTAAGGATTTCACACCCTGAAGTTTTGCGATTTCGCGCAAATCTCCAAGGCTCTTAGCCTCCAACTGTTCCTTGTTCAACTGTAAACTCCTCTCTACGGTAAGACCTTCTACCTGTTAACGAAATCAAGAAGCTGATTCGATGTGACCTCTTGGATGAAGAAATCATATCGTCGCGCCGTGTTTTTGTCAATACACACCACTCTTTTTTCACAACAGCTACCGCTTTTTTGCTGCGCGGACTGCTATTTCGCATGCAAAATCATTTTGGTCGCGTTGCAAGCATCAAGTTAATCACATCAAGCTTCAACTTGCATGTCGCAATTTAGAACGCATTCGGTGCAATGGATATCACAGCACCGAATCGTATCGATTTTACACCATTTTTGTATGCATTGCGTTTGGACGAGATCAAGAGTTTATCAGCGGATCGCACGTCTCTTTTCATTCGAGCGCGAAATCACTGCTTTCGTGTAACCAAATTGAAAACCTATTGTGCCTTCCCTTTTATTTTGACACAAACTGTGCTAAGATACACACCATGACAAACAGACCGACAGAACGAATATCGCGTATTCAAGCCGGATTCCGCATCCGGCCACGCTATCTCATTCTCTTTTTTATTTTGACCTTCTTCGTGCTTGGCGGCGTGTACCTGTCCCAGCAGACGAAGCTGAGCACCATCGCCAACGAGAAGGTGCAGCTGCAATCACAGCTCGACTCGCTCAAGGTTGAGGAAGAGCGCTTAGAGCGCATGCTTGAATACATGCGCACCACGGATTATATGATCCAATACGCGCGGGAAAAACTCGGCTATGTTTTCGAAGACGACTGGAAGTTCTATGATGATACGGCAAACGCCAAGGTAACGCCAAAGCTCGCAGAAACACCTGCGCCTGCGCCCGCTCTGACAACCCCGATGCCGACGCCAAAGCCAACCTCGGCGCCGCTGCCCACCACACCACCTGATGTGGTCGTCATTCCGATTGTACCCGGATGAAAAGGTTGCTGATTTTCGATATCGGAAGCAACACCGTTCGCACCCTGCGCGTGACGCTGGATGCACTGTCTCAAACGCATTTTTCCGGCAAGCGTGTGTACACCACGCGCCTTGCCGAGGGTCTCGCTGAGACTGGCGCGCTCTCGCAGGCTAGAATGCTGCAATCCCTGCTCGTGATCCGCTCGCTGCACAACGAGCACACGGCGCAGGGTTTTTCTTCATACGCCTATGCAACCAGTGCCGTGCGTGACGCATGCAACGGCATGTCGTTCATCGCTTCCGTAGAAGACATCATCGGCAAGGGACGCGCGCGCATTCTCTCCGGCGAAGAAGAAGCCTCGTTCGCGCAGCAGGGCGCGGACCCCGAAGGCGGCAAGATCATTCTCGATATCGGCGGCGGCAGCACGCAGATCGTACGCCCGAACTCCCGTGAAAGCTGGCCAATCGGCTGCGTGCGCGCAAAAGATCTCGCGCCGTTTGACGATCTGGCCGCCATCACCAACGCGCTCTATCCCATCCTATCAGGCCTGTTTGGGCCTCCGGAGCTGGATATGCGGCGTGATCGCCCTATCCTCTCGAGCGAGCGGCAGATACCGCCGGAACCGCTGCTTGGCGTGGGCGGAACGATTACCACCCTCGCGCTGCTCTGCGAAGGGAAAGACACCTTCTTACCTTGGCAGGATAAGAAGCGAATCGAATCGTTTGCGCTGCGCGCCGTGCTCAACTCGCTCGACGGTTTGGGCGATGCGCAGCGCGCAAAAGTGCCGCTGCTCAAGAACCGGCACGATGTCATCCTCCACGGAGGCGTGATCTTGCAGTATCTAATGGAGCGGCTGCACTGTACACGCATCGACGCAACGCTCTCGGACGGACTGGACGGATACGCCCTGCATCTGCTCAAGACCCTGAGGTAAGACCCCCCCTGTTAGCACTAACCGTATTCGAAACCAAAGCACTGACTCTTTTCAAATATCTCAAGATGCGAAAAACGACGCCCCGTTAAAGGAGCGCCGTTTGTGCTTTATGCTTGCGTTTGTATTATGGTTTTGGAGTGGGCGTTGCTTCCGGCAGTGGAGTAGGCGTCGCGCCGATCACATTGTCAAAATCCATATCGGTCTTGTTGCCGATGACGATGGTAATATCCAGATATGCTCCATCGCGATAGACTTTGATCTTGAGCTCGTCTCCAATCATGCGGCTGAGCACGATATTGACCAGCTGCTGGTGGGTGAGGATGGGTTCTCCGTTCGCTTCCGTGATGATATCGCCAGCCAATACACCGGCCAGAGCCGCGGGTCTGTCTTTCACCACACTCTCCACCAAGGCACCGACCGGGATTTCCCGCGCTTCCGCAACGTCCGCGTCTACGGTGCTGACCGTGACGCCGATGCCCGGGCGCTCGACATACCCTTTTGTGATGAGCACTTCCATAATCCTTCTCGCCTGATTGATCGGCAGTGCAAAGCCGATGCCCTCCGCGCTGACCGCATTGCCCATCTCGTCGTATCCCGCCGTGATCGTCTTTGCGCTGTTGATGCCGATGACTTCGCCGTTGAGGTTGATCAGGGGTCCTCCGCTGTTGCCGAAGTTGATCGCAGCATCCGTTTGCAGATAGGTGTTTGTGTAGTTTTCGATGGTCACTTCACGCATGGTAGCGCTGATGATGCCGAAAGTGATGGTGTTTGCCAGCTGCTCTGTCGAGAGCGGATTTCCAATGGCGAGCACATATTCACCGACGCGTACGAGATCGGAATTCCCCAGCTTCAGCGGTTGAAGCTGAGTGCCTTCCACCTTGAGCACCGCGATATCGGTTTCCGAGTCGGATCCGATCAACACTGCGTCCCATTCCTGATCTTCACCGAATATCTTGATGGTGATCTTGGTTGCGCCTTCCACAACATGCGCATTGGTCAGGATATAGCCAGCGCTGGAGACGACAAAGCCCGTGCCGCTGCCATAGATAGTGTAGATCGTTCTACCCTTTGCGCTTTGCGCTTCCACATAGTTGAGTACGCCGACCACGCCAGGGGACACCGCCTCATAAATATCCGGTATGGGGTTGTCCGCAAAGCCGGGTAAGGAGGGCGCAATGCCGTCGAGATTTGGCATCGCGCGATCGGCATCTGCAACGCTTGGTGCCATCGTCGCTGCCGGCGCCTCTGTTGGCTGCTCCTGTTGTGCCGGCGGCGCGGTCGCTTCCGCGCCCGGTTCTGGTGTGGGTGTGACTTCGATCAGCGCGTATTCCGGCACGGTTCCGCCGAGCAGTCCCGGCCAGAAAAGGCCGACGACGAGCAGCGCAAGCAGCACCAACACGATCACGATCACGATGGTTGCAAACGCTTTGCCGCCTCTGTCCTCGTGGTTATGATTGGGTTTTTGATCCAACGCGTAAAATCCGTTATGTTCCATATTTTTTCCCTCCGTCTGTGGTCGAGCGTTTCGGAACCGGAGCGCGCTTGAGTGTAAACGTAAACGTGCTGCCCTTTCCCTTGGCGCTCTTGAGCGTGATGGTCTGGCTGTGTTGGTCTATGATGCGCTTTACGATGGAAAGCCCAAGTCCTGTTCCGCTTTGCTTTGTGGGTGTATGCGCTTTTTCCACCTTATAGAAGCGATCGAATACGTGTGGGATATCCGCTTCCGGAATGCCCTGGCCTGAGTCCTGAATGCTCACGTAGATCTCGCGCCGCATGGCATAGGTTGCGATTCTGAGCTTCGTATCATCTGGCGAGTATTTGATCGCGTTGTCGATGATGTTTCTGAGCACCTGGGAGATCTGCGCGCTGTCCGCCTCTACATAGTATTGCTCCTGCGCGAACTTGACGTCCACTTCCATATGGTGCTCGTAGATGCGCGCTTCAAACGTGATCAGCGTTCTGCGTATGAGTTCGTTGATATCGAATATCTCCAACTTCAGCGCGGTCTTTCCGCTTTCAATGCGCGCAAGGTCTAAAAGGTCGTTGACCATGCCAGCCATGCGCCGCGTCTCCGAGAGCACAATGCCGATGTATTTTTCGTGCTCTTCCGGCCCGATGGTTCCGTCCTGCATCGCCTCGAGAAAGCCTTTCATGCTCGTGAGCGGGCTTCTGAGCTCGTGGCTGACGTTGGCGACGAAGCTTCTGCGCGTTGCCTCAAGATCCTTGAGCTGATCCGCCATGTTGTTGAAACTCACGGCAAGCTGCGTTGCTTCCTCAACGCTGCTGATGGGAATGCGGATGTTGTAGTCTCCCTTGGCATACTTTTGCACGATATCGTTGATTTCCATAAAGGGCCTTGTAAGCCTTGCCGTGGTGTAATATACCGCGATGACGGAGAGCAAAACCGCGATGAGGGACACTAGCATCACCTCGGCGTACGCCATGCCGATCGCGCCGCGCGCTTCGGTGATGTCGATATAGAAGCGCACGACATGTGTCGCGGCTCCGTCCCTGATGACAGGCTTCGTGCCCGCTAAAGCCTGGAAACTGCCCTTGAGTTGCGTAAAACGCACGCTGCTCGCGTCCAAATCGGAGACGGCGTACAGCATGCGTGATATCTCTTCCTCGGTATAGCGAACGCTCATGATCTCGTTCCACTTTGAACCGGAGGCATATTGCGCCATGGCGCCGTCTACGGAGATGATTTGAATCAGCCCGTCGTAGTGCCTTGCGATCGTGTTGAGTTCCAAGATTGCGGCGTTCTGGCCCGCGATGGAACTCGTGGTGTTAAAGTACAGCTCGGTGACAATGCTGATTTCGTTTGCGATGTTCTGTTTTTCCCTTCGCATGACAAAGCCGGACATCAAAGCGCCGACTATCACACCGGAGAGAAGCAGCAGCCCGAGCGTCAAACTCATATAGGTTGCCAGCATTCGGGAAAAGAGCGTTCTGAGAAAGTCTTTGCGCATGTTACCGCATCACTTCTGTTCGAATTTATACCCGACGCCCCAGACGGTGCGAAGTTCCCACTCGTGATTGTCGCCAAGCTTTTCGCGTATGCGCTTGACATGCACGTCTACCGTGCGCGAATCGCCAAAAAAGTCAAAGCCCCAAACCTGCTCTAACAGCTGTTCTCTCGTGAACACCTTGCCGGTGTGGCTTGCAAGAAAGTAGAGCAGCTCGATCTCTTTGGGCGGCATTTCCAGCTGGCGACCGTCCAGTGTGACAGCGTAGTTTTCCAGAGAAACGGTCAGCCCCGGCAGCGAGATTGTTCGCGTAGGTTCCGTCGGCGTGCTGCGGCGTAAAACCGCCTTGATGCGCGCGATGAGCTCCTTTGCATCGAACGGTTTGCTGATATAGTCGTCCGCGCCGAGTTCCAGACCCTGCACGCGGTCTCCCGTGTCTCCCTTTGCGGTGAGCATGATGACCGGCGTCTCGCTCTCCATGCGAATGTCATGGAGCACCGCCCAGCCGTCGCGCCCGGGCAGCATGATATCCAGCACGACGAGCGACGGTTTTGTTTCGCGAAACGCCGCCAGTGCGGATGTTCCGTCCGCGCAGGTGTATACCTGAAAGCCCGCTTTTTTGAGATATAGTTCGATGATGGCGAGAATGTTTCTGTCGTCATCAATGACCAGAATGGTATTGTTTTCCATCCGATCACCTCCGTATTTGATAGGAAAATTCTGTGTTCTTATATTCCGTATCTCACATTTGGGTAAAGTATAACAGAGATTGTTACGTTTGTCCAACACGGCTGCAAATTGTCACATAAACGCCGCAAGCGGCTGAAGTTAGCGGCGTTTGTATATATGTTTGCCGTGTATGTCCCCCATTTCGCCCCGATTTACGACTTGAGCGTGACCACCGTAACCCCCGCGTCGCCTTCGCCATATTGGCCGATGCGATAGGTCTTCACTCGCGGATGATTCTTGAGATATTGCTGCACGCCGCTTCTAAGTGCGCCCGTGCCTTTGCCGTGCACGGCGTAGAACTCATGCACGCCGGTGATGAGCGCGTTGTCGATGAAGCGATCCAGCTCCATGCAGGCGTCGTCCACCATGCTGCCGCGCAGGTCGATCGAGAGCGCACTGCCGCGATCCTGCGCGATCGAAACCTTGGCGGTCGTCTGCAGCGGTTTTTTCTTCTGCTCCACGGGGCGAATGTCGTTTAGCGGAATGCTCAGCTTCATGATGCCCGCCTGCACAAGTACCTCGCCCTTGGCGTCCGCGGCCTTGAGCACGGTCGCCTCCTGCCCTAGGGTGATGAGTTTCACGCGCTCGCCGGGGTGCACGCTCGCGGGCGCATCGCCCGCAGTGTCGCGCTGCACCGCCTGCTCATAGAGCCGTTCTTCCGTTTTGCGCATGGCATCCCGGGACGTCTGTACCGCGCGCTCAAGCTGCTTGTGGTCGATATTCTCGATGGCGCGCAACTGCGCGATGAGCTTCTCCATATCCTGCCGCGTTTCTTGCACCATCCTGCGCGCATCCTCGCGTGCTTTCTGGCGCAGCAGGGTCTTTTCGTCCTCGAGCTTCTTTTTCTCTTTCTCCAGCTCGGCTTTGATCTTCTCGGTCTCGATGCGGGTTTTGTAGATCGTCTCTTTGTCGTTCTCGGCGGTTCTTCTGGCCTGCTCCGCTTCGGAGAGAACGGTTTCAAACGCAACGTCCTTCTTTTGCAGGAAGTCCTGTGCGCGATCGATCACTGCGTCGCTCAAACCCAGCCTGCGGGAGATCTCAAACGCGTTGCTCTTGCCGGGGATGCCGATAAAGAGCCGGTAGGTCGGGCAGAGCCGGTCTACGTCAAACTCCATCGATGCGTTCTGCATGCCCGCGTGCATCAGCGCAAACGCCTTAATCTCGCTGTAGTGCGTGGTGGCGACGGTCAGCGTGCTGCGCTCATAGAGGCTTTCTAGAATCGCTTGTGCCAGCGCCGCGCCCTCAACGGGATCCGTGCCCGCGCCCAGCTCATCCAGCAGCACGAGCGAGCGGCTGTCCGCCTCTGAAAGAATGCGTACGGTGTTGGTCATGTGCGAAGAGAACGTGGAGAGCGACTGCTCGATGGACTGCTCATCGCCGATATCCGCAAACACGTGGTCAAACGTAGAAAGCTCCGTCCCTTCATCAGCGGGGATGAACATGCCGCTCATCGCCATCAGCGTAAAGAGGCCGACGGTTTTGAGCGTGACTGTCTTGCCGCCCGTGTTAGGGCCGGTGATGATCAGCGTGCGGAAGGTTTCGCCCAGCCAGATATCGACGGGCACCACGCGGTCTTTGGCGATCAGCGGATGCCGCCCGCGCACGATGCGCACGCAGCCGGCGTTGTTGAGTCTCGGGCGCACGGCGCGTTGATCCCGCGCCATGATTGCGCGGGCAAAGATGACATCCAGCGCACCCATGACGTTGCAGCTTGTGTAGATCTCGTCCGCAAACGGCGCAACCATCGCGGTGAGCCCCGAGAGAATCCGCTCGATCTCGTTTTTTTCTTCGACGAGCAGGCGCTTGTTTTCGTTGCCGAGCTCCACCACCGCGGAAGGCTCGATGAACAGCGTCACGCCGCTGCTGCTCTGGTCGTGTACGAGTCCCGGCACCTGAGCGCGGCACTCGGCTTTGACGGGCAGCACATAGCGCCCGTTTCGGATGGTGATGACTGTCTCCTGCAGGTATTTCTGCGTAGTCTGGCTCTTTAGCATGCCATTGAGCTTTTCGCGCACCCGCTCGCCGACGATCTTGATCTGCCTGCGGATGCGATACAGCTCCGGCGACGCATTGTCCGAAATCTCGTCCTCGCCGAGGATGCAGCGCGCGATCTCCTCCTCTACCGACCGATGCGAAGACAGTCTGTTTGCGAGATTGCAAAGTAGGCTGTTGTCTTCGCCCGTCTGCAGCACTTCTTTTGCCTCGCGGGAAGCGCGCATCGCCTGCGCGATGGCAAGCAGCTCTCGCGTGCTTAAAAACAGCGACGCGTGCATTCTGCCGACCAGCTCGCGCACATCGGGAAACCCGGAAACAGGTGTTCTTCCCGTTCGGGTGTAGATGCGCTCGGCTTCCCAGGTTTGCTCCTGCAGGGTCTCCGCCTCATTTAGGGCGGTGACCGGACGCAGCTTTTCTGCGAACTCCTGACCGACTTCGCTTGACAAGTGCTGCTTTAAGATAGAAAGAATTTTATCGTATTCCAGTGTGATAAACGTTTTTTCCAGTATCATATTTCCCCCGATACATGTCGTACATGCATTTCAAATAGTATTATAAATCGTTATCCCAAAAAGAGAAACATAATTCGTTTTGAGCAGTATATCTTGGCCCCAAACAGAAGAAAAGCCCCGTCTCGATCATCGTGACGGGGCAAACATACGCTCTATTCAGCGAATCTCTTTGAGATATGCGCCGACGCGCCGCATCGCTTCTTCGATGTGTTCCATCGAAGTGGCATAGCAGCAGCGAATATGCCCCTCACCCGCCGCGCCAAACGCGCTGCCGGGAACGGTAACCACTTTTTTGCTGGCGAGAAGCCCGTCGCAGAACTGCTCGCTCGTAAGCCCAGTCGAGCGAATCGACGGGAAGACATAGAATGCACCCTCCGGCTCGTTGCAGTCTAGCCCATAGGAGTTAAACGCGTCGATGATAAAACGGCGACGCGACTCATACTCATTGATCATATAGCGCGTGTCCGCAAAATCGTCCGCAAAGCCCTGCTCCAGCGCAGCGATTCCCGCCCACTGCGCAGGCGTCGGCGCGCAGAGCATCATGAGCTGATGCACCTTGCGCATGGCTGCGATGAGCTCGGCGGGGCCTGCCGCATAGCCAAGCCGCCAGCCTGTCATGGAAAACGCCTTACTAAAGCCGTTGAGCACGATGGTGCGCTCCAGCATGCCGGGAAGCGCCGCAAAAGAAACGTGCTGCTTGCCGTTGAACGTCAGCTCCGCGTAGATATCGTCTATGATCACGAGGATATCCGTGCCGCGCACGAGGTCTGCAATCGCTTCCAGATCGCTCCGTTCCATGATCGCGCCCGTCGGATTGGTCGGGAACGCGATGAGGACCGCTTTCGTCTTAGGCGTAATGGCGGCTTTGACCGCGTCCGCTTTAAGGCGGAACTTATCCTCGTGCTTCGTCACGACCGCAACCGCTTTGCCGCCCGCGAGTTCGATCGACGGCGCATAGGAGACATAGCACGGCTCGTGATAGATCACCTCGTCGCCGGGGTTGATGATTGAGCGCATGGCAAGATCGATCGCCTGGCTTGCGCCAACGGTGATGAGCACGTTCTCGATGGATTCGTAGCCGGAGATACTGTACTTTTCCGAAAGGAAGCGCAGAATGAGTTCGCGCAGGTGCGGGTCTCCCGAGTTGGACGAATACGGCACGCGCTCGGTCTTGAGGCGCTCGGCCACATATTTGCGGATACGGTCAGGCGTCGGAAAATCCGGCTCACCAACGCCGAGGCTGATGTGCGAATCATCCAACAGATCGAAATATTTACGAATGCCCGAAGGCGGAATGCGGCGCACGCAGTTCGAAATCAAACCCTGATAATCCATAATTCACCCTGTTTCGCGAGAATAGTCCTACTATAACATGAACGCATTTTGCCGTCAAACAGATTTGAGATGCAAAAACGATTCTGGCTGGAGTAAAATCAAATCTTTGCCGATCGCTTTTCCAGCAAGTTTTGTGCGGATTTTTTAGTTCATCGCAATATCGCCGAGCATGCTGCCGTAGCGTTCGCTTGCGATCTCGATCAGTCGCGCGCTCTCTTCCCCGCCCTGCTGCAAAATCTCCTTAGCGGCTCTGGCCGCTTCCTCCAAGAGCTTTACGTTCATTGCGCCCGCAAGCAGTCCCGCGCCGTCCTCCCCGTGCTGTCGGGTGCCGATAAAATCCCCCGGCCCGCGCAGCAACAGGTCCTTCTGCGCAATCTCAAAGCCGTCGCTCGTCTGCGTCATGGTCAGCATGCGCTCGTTCTCCTGCTGGCTCTCCACGCCGTAGAGCAGGAAGCAATACGCCTGCTTCGGGCTTCTGCCGACTCTGCCGCGCAGCTGATGCAGCTGGGAGAGCCCGAACCGCTCTGCCCCCTCGATCGCCATGATGCAGGCGTTGGGTACGTGTACGCCGACCTCGATGACCGTCGTGGTCACGAGCACATCGATCTCTCCCGCGCGAAACGCGTGCATCGTGTGTTCCTTCTCCGCTTCCTTCATCTGTCCGTGGAGCTTGCCGATTCTGGTCTCTGACAGCTTCTTTTTCAGCTCCGCAAAGAGCGCATCCACGCTGGGGCACTCGATGGTGTCGCTCTCTTCGATCGCGGGGCATACGACATAGCTCTGCACGCCCTCTTTCGCCTGAGAAGCGATATAAGCGTACATATCCTCGCGCTTGCTTGCGCGAATCACGCTGGTCTTGACAGGCTTTCTTCCCGGCGGCAGTTCATCGATCACCGAGATGTCGAGGTCTCCGTAGAGAATCAGCGCGAGCGTGCGCGGAATCGGCGTTGCGCTCATGACAAGCATGTCCGGACGCGCGCCTTTTTCTAGCATCGCCGCGCGCTGACGCACGCCGAAACGATGTTGCTCATCCGTCACGATGCACCCAAGGTCGCAAAAGCGGACATCGTCCGAGAGCAGCGCGTGGGTGCCAATCACGAACAGCGCGCTGCCGTCCGCGATTTTTTTGAGCGCGATGCCGCGCTC
>JAUYTF010000078.1 GCA_030695285.1 Eubacteriales bacterium
GACAGCCTCGCGAGCATCGGCGTTGCGAGCTGAAGAATTTTAAAAAAGCGAAACGTGTGACGTTTACAGGCATACAGCACACCACTCCAGCAAGAGTAAGCGCGATAAAAGCCAACTGACCCAACTATTAGTGAAAGCAACCGCGAGGGACGCGATGATGAAACAACAAAAGGTCTATCTCCTGGCCGCAGTGCTGCTGGCAATTTTGCTGGTTTGTTGCATCGTGCCCTCCTCCTCCCTTGCCGTTGGCGGAGAGAGCAACGATAACCACACGGACACGGCGGACTATTGCCTCCGCGCCCACGATGTCACCGTCGGCTTAAGCGAATTTTCCACCAAGACCCGCGCCGAACTGGAGAGCGACATCATCGCTGCCTCAGCGTTCGTATTTTTAATTCGTGACTCCGCAAACCCGACCGGACTGTTTGTTCCGATTACCACTGGCTACTCGGTCGATTTTTCCAACCTGACCGAGGCTGCGTCAAGTTCCGGCTATGTCATCACAGTAACGCTCCCCGCCATCACGCTGCCGCAGGATTCGCACATAATCTTCCGCGTTTTTGTGGAGGACGACCTGCCGCATCCGCGCACGGTACATTATGAATTTGTCAGCACAACCGCAGGACACACGCTGCCTGCGGGCGTAACCGGGCAGTTGCCCGCGGAGGAAACCATCCTCTCCGGCAACACCGTAACCCCCTCCGCAGCACTGACCCCCGTGCGGGACGGCGCGGGTGTATGGACGTTCTCCGGCTGGACGCCAGAGAGCGTTGTGCTCGCCGATTCCGACGTCTCCTTTACCGGAACGTGGGTCTGGACGGCGCTGCCGGTCTATACGGTCTCCTACGTGTTTGTCTGCGGTACGGACGGGCGCACGCTGCCGGACGGCGTACTCGCAAAATTGCCCATGGATACGACGGGGGTCGACGGGGATCTTTTCACCCCGTCTGCAACCTTTCGCGCCTTTCATATGATCGAAGGCGTATGGCGCTTTTACGGCTGGAATGCCGCAAGCCAGACCATCGCAGGCGGTAACCTGATCTTCACAGGAGAATGGCGCTGGCACAAAAAAAGCGTCGTCGTCATGCCAAAGCCAGAGATGACTACAGCACCGAGTGCAACGCCCGCCCCCACCGCCGTCGAGCCCCTCTCTACGTCAACCCTACCTACCCCTTCGCCGGATCAGCAGCCGCCTGTGCAGGTGCTGCAGCAAACGCAGGGCAATCCCCCGACACCGGTGGAAGATAATGCAGCAGACCAAGCAGCGAAGATCGCAATCACAGGCGCATTGACCGCGCTCGTCGCCACGCAGGCGTTCGCCGTCGCCTCCGACCTGAAGGTGCTCAAGTGGTACAACGCCAAGAAGGCGGCGGAAATGCGGAGGGCAAAGACATGAACTGGTGGCTCAATGTGCTCATTGGCGTGCTGCTCATCGCGCTCATCGTGCTGATTCTCGTGCGGCTTCGCCTCAAGCGGCGGCTCAGTAGCATCGACGGCATGGTGGGCATCACCACACGCGCCGCATACAACGGCAAAGTCATTGGCGGCGAATTCACCAAGGTGTATCAATATAAAAAAGAGAAATAAGCGCAAACACACACATCCGTATGTACGCACCCCGCACAAATCCGGCGGGGTGTTTTGTTTGGCTTTGGCAAATTGTATGCGACGTCTTTTTCTTGCCCGAACCTTTACCCCGCGTGGTATATGCGCTTTCGCAAGAAGATCTCCTTTTCAAGCGCGTAGTTTGTCTCGCCATTTTTACCCTATATGGTATTTCGACTATTTTTGTTCTTCAACGGCTCAAAACCTTGCTATGCAAGAATAAATTGTCTGTGTGCTATAATAAAAACGCATCCTTTCTCAAAAAAGGAGTTTCATGATGAACGAATCGTCACCGATTTTAGTCAGCGCGTGCCTGCTCGGCGTGCCCTGCCGTTATGACGGCACGGGTCAGGCCGACGCGCGCGTACTCGCGATAGCAAAGTCGCGCCCTATGATCCCCGTCTGCCCCGAGCAGCTTGGCGGCCTTCCTACGCCGCGCCCGCCTGCGGAGCGGCACGACACGCGCGTGCTCACACGAGACGAGCGGGACGTCACCGCCGCCTTTGCGCGCGGGGCGCAGGAAGCACTGCGTCTGGCTAAGCTCTTCTCCTGCCGCATCGCCGTGCTCAAGGCAAACAGCCCCTCCTGCGGCAGCGGGCAGATCTACGACGGCTGCTTTCGCGGCAGGCTGATACCGGGGGACGGGCTCACCGCCGCGCTGCTCAAAGAAGAGGGGTTGACGGTGCTCAGCGAAAAGGATGATCTCTCGTCGCTTTTATGATTTCTTATTGGGTTTCTTATTGGATTTTTCATCGAATTTCTGATAGTAAACTATATGGCTCATCTTCTATTTTATAGTTTTCTTGTCTTGTGTGTGTTTCGCGTCCTTATATTTCTGTCGTAGAAAACAGGTTTCTTCTATCATTATTTTTAAACTTTTTTTACCGGATGACGAAGAAATAAAACTGAATAGTTGCAAGAATCATCAAACAGTCCATTCTTGTGGCTTTTTTTGTTCTCCCGGCCTTGTCGTGCTGCATTTCTCTGCAACAGAATCGATCGTTAGCTGCATTGCCTGAACCAATATGTTGTGCTAGTATGGGATAAGAACACAACCTGTTGATATTTCTGCAACGGATCACGTACAACCATACAAGCCGCAAAGACCCGCGGAACGCCTGCGGGTCGAGTTTACCGACATTTTTCACAGTAAGGGGCGAGAAACCGATATGCTGGAGATCATCAAACGAAGCGGATTTTCCGAGGTCTATGACCGCGATAAGATCACCAACGCCGTGCGAAAGGCGTTTCTCAGCACGCAGACTCAGATCACCGAATCCGTGCTGGAAGCGATCACCAACGCGGTCGAGGCGCGCATCCCCCTGCTGCCCCCGCCTGTTTCGGTGGAGCAGATTCAGGATCTCGTGGAGGAGACGCTCATGCTCAAGGGTTATTTTGCCCAGAGCAAGAGCTATATCCTCTACCGCAGCGAGCGCACGCGCATGCGTAGCCAGCGAAAGAGCATCTGCTCGCTCTTTGTGGACGCAGACGCGCTGGGGACGATTCTCGACAAGGTGCAGAATGACTATCCGCAGGAGACCTACGAGCTCTCACGGCTGGACGAAAAACTTCGCTCTTTCCTCAAGCCGGAGATGGGCGAGAGCGCCAAGCGTGCGGTGCTCATCCGCGCCGCGGCGGAGCTGACCACGCAGGAAGCGCCGCACTGGGAATTCATCGCCGCGCGCCTGCTCATGCACGATTTTGCGGTTGATCTTTCCCGCGCGCTGGATGAATTAAACCTGAACACCTACAGCGATAAGGTGCGCTATCTGTGCTCTTGCGGGCTCTATGGCGCGTATATTCTCGAGAGCTATACCGAGGCGGAGCTGGACACCGCGGAGACGTTCTTAACCCCCGCCAACGATGAAAAGCTCACCTATTCGGGTCTGGAGCTGCTACTAAGGCGCTACGTCATCCGCAACCACAAAGGTCAGCCGCTGGAGACCCCGCAGGAGATGTATCTGGGCATCGCGCTGCATCTCGCCATGCCGGAACCCAAGGATCGGCTTGTTTGGGTGAAACGCTTTTACGACATGCTCAGTTCGCTCAAGGTCACCATGGCA
The DNA here is from genome assembly GCA_030695285.1 of Eubacteriales bacterium. Classification (GTDB taxonomy): domain Bacteria; phylum Bacillota; class Clostridia; order Christensenellales; family CAG-138; genus UBA7703. The sequence continues at coordinate 3,669 of JAUYTF010000078.1, forward strand.
ACGCCAACGCTCGCCAACGCAAGAAAGCCGTTTCATCAGCTCTCAAGCTGCTTTATCGATACCGTGCCGGACAGCCTGACGGGCATTTACCGCAGCATCACCAACTTTGCGCAGGTCAGCAAATACGGCGGCGGCATGGGGCTGTATTTCGGCAAGGTGCGCGCCAAGGGCAGCACCATCCGCGGCTTTGAGGGCGCGGCTGGCGGGGTCATCCGCTGGATTCGCCTCGCCAACGACACGGCGGTCGCGGTCGACCAGCTGGGCATGCGGCAGGGCGCGGTTGCCGTCTATCTGGACGTTTGGCACAAGGATCTGCCGGAGTTTTTACAGATTCGC
>JAUYTF010000356.1 GCA_030695285.1 Eubacteriales bacterium
TGTCTTTCCAATCCGTTCCGTCAGGCTCTTTGCTATCTTAGCCATTTGATTTCTCTCCTTGTTATTCACATATATGTTTTATATGTTTAATTTACACGCGCACGCTCAGTTTGTCAAGCGTTTTTGAAAAAAGCAGCAGAAATTGTCTCTGCTGCTCGATCTTTTCCCGCTATTCCTCCGCGAACGGCTCAATCCAAACCTGCATGCGCCCACCGCAGACCATGCCTTCTTCCTCGGCAACGTCGTTTGACATGTCTAGGTTGATCAGGCGTGCCTGCCCGGTGCGCAGCACATCCAGCGCGTGCTTGACAATCTCGTGCTCGCCGCAGCCGCCACCGACGGTGCCGACGATACCGCCGAGTTGGTTAACCGCCATCACAGCGCCCGTGGGCACGGGCGTTGACCCGCTCTTTTCCACCACGACGGCAAGCGCGCAGGGCTCTTTTTGAGAGAGCAAATACGCCAACAATTGCGGCTCATGGGAGGCCAGCGCAAGACGCGTGGATTCCCGCGCTGAACTACGGCTGCTGCGCTGTAAAATCAGCTCCGCGAGGATGGAGATGGCAATCTCTTTTGGCGTTTCCGCACCGATGGCAAGACCGATGGGCGTATGGATTTGATCGATCTTCGCGCGGATAAAGCCCTCCTGCTCCAGCATCTTAAATAGCTCAATCGTGCGTCTGTGAGAGCCGATCAAACCCAGATAGCGCGGCATATCGCCAGCCAGCAGCGCGCGCAGGCAAAGCGCGTCGTGCCGATGTCCGCGCGTGATGACGCAGACAAAATCGTATCGGTTAATGCTCAGCTCGCGAATCGCTTTTTCAAACGAATCACAGATCACCCGCCCGGCCTCCGGAAAGCGTACCGCGTTGGCAAAGCCCGGGCGATCGTCCACCACCGTAACGTCATACTCCAGATCGGCGGCATAGCGGCTCAGCGGTTGCGACACATGCCCGCCGCCAAGGAGGATGAGCCTCTGCGGCGGCAGAAACGCGCGCGTATAGCAAGCCTCGCGGCCTTTGTCATCCCGCGTGGAGAGGATCAGCTCAGCTGGCGCGCCGTTTTGCATGGATAGGTTTATAAAACGCATGAACCCTCCTCGATCCGCATCTTTTGATCACAGATCTCTGCGCTATTTCTCCACTTGTTTCATCGAAAGCGAAATGCGCTTTTTCGGCACATCCACGCTAAGCACAACCACCTTGACCACGTCGCCGATGGACACCACCTCAGACGGGTGCTTGATGAAGCGGTTGACCAGCTCGGAGATGTGCACCAGCCCGTCCTGATGCACGCCGATATCGACGAACACACCGAAATCGATCACGTTTCGCACTGTTCCGGTGAGCACCATGCCGGGCACGATGTCCTTGATGTCCAGCACGTCCGTGCGCAAAACCGGCTTTGGCAGCTCGTCTCGCGGGTCGCGCCCGGGTTTGACGAGCTCCTTGACCACGTCCTTGAGCGTCGGCAAACCCACACCGCATTCGGTGGCAAGCTTGCTTTCGCCCGCTTGCTTGACGCGCTCCGGCAAGTCGGCAATCTTGCCCGCCGTGACGTCTTTGAGCGTAAATCCGGTCAGGTTCAGCAGCTTCTCGGCTGCGGTGTAGCTCTCCGGGTGCACGCCCGTGTTGTCAAACACCAGCTTGCTCTCCGGCACGCGAAGAAAGCCCGCGCACTGCTCAAACGCCTTTGGCCCCATCTTGGGCACCTTCATGAGCTGCTTTCTGCCCGTGAACGCGCCGTTTGACTCGCGGTAAACCACGATGTTTTTCGCGAGCGTCTCGTTTAAGCCCGCGACCTGTTTTAAGAGCGAAGGCGATGCGGTGTTCACGTCCACCCCGACCGCGTTGACGCAGTCTTCCACCACGCCGTCGAGCGTTTCGCTGAGCCGCTTTTGCGGCATGTCATGCTGATATTGCCCAACGCCGATGGCCTTGGGGTCGATCTTGACCAGCTCCGCGAGCGGGTCCTGCAATCTTCTTGCAATCGAGACGGCGGAGCGCAGATTGACGTCATATTGCGGAAACTCCTCTGAGGCGAGCTTGCTAGCGGAATAGACCGAGGCGCCCGCTTCGTTGACGATCATATAACTCACGCCGCGGTTTCGCGCGATGAGCTCCACGGTCATCTGCTCCGTCTCGCGGGAGGCGGTGCCGTTGCCGATGGCGATGTGCTCGATGGCGTGCTTCTTGACGAGCTGCTCGAGCTTCTCGATCGCCTCATCCTTCTGCCGTTCGCCGAACGTCGGGTAGACCACGGTCGTGTCGAGCACCTTGCCCGTATCGCTGACCACCGCGACCTTACATCCATTGCGGTAGCCGGGGTCGAGCCCCATGGTTACGTGGCCCTTGACGGGCGGCTGCATGAGCAGCGGCTTTAGGTTGATCGCGAAATTATGGATCGCGCCCTCATTGGCCAGATCGGTCAGCGCATTTCTCGTTTCGCGCTCCACGGATGGATAGATGAGCCGGTCATAGGCATCCTCCGCCGCGCTTTCCACAAACTTGCCCGCGGGCGAATTCGCCTTGACCACAGAGCGCTTGACGGTGCCCAGCGCGAGCTCACGGTCGAGGTCGAGATTGACCTTAAGGAAACCTTCCTTTTCGCCGCGGTTGATCGCGAGAATCTGGTGGCTCTGCAGGCGGCTCATCGGCTGGTCAAACTGATAGTACAGCCGGTAGACGGAGTCCTCCTCCTTGGCGGCAACGGAGCCGACCTTCGCGTTTTTTGCAATGATGTCCCTGAGCTTTTGCCGGATGGTTGCATCGTCCGACACCGTCTCTGCGATGATGTCCGAAGCGCCGGCCAGCGCCTCCTCGATGGTGTTTACGCCCTTTTCCGCGTCGATAAACGCTTCTGCGACCACCTCCAGCGCGGGCAGTTCGCGCCCCTGCGCGAAGATCTGCGTGGCGAGCGGCTCAAGGCCCTTTTCTTTGGCGATGGTTGCGCGCGTGCGGCGCTTTTGCTTATAGGGGCGGTATAAATCCTCCAGCACAGCGAGGGTCTTCGCCTCATCGATCTGTTTGGTGAGTTCATCCGTGAGCTTGTCCTGCGCAGCGATTGATTTTTTGATCTCCTCGCGCCGCTCGGCGAGGTTTCTCAGATAACTCAGCCGCTCGGCGAGGTCGCGCAGGGTGGTGTCGTCCATCGTGCCGTGCATCTCCTTGCGGTAGCGCGCGATGAACGGAATGGTGTATCCCTCGTCGATGAGATCGACGACGTTTTTGACGTGCGTTTCGTTTTTGTTAAACTCTTTCGCGAGAAGTTGAATCTGTGTTTCCATGTTCGCTCCTTGCCCGGCGCTGGCAGCGCGCTGCATACGCCTTGCGTTTTCCCGCCCGTCGTATCCTTCGGGGCGTACGGCTATTTTACCACAAAGCACACGCGCGAGAAACAAAAATAAGCGCGCCTGCTCGAACGACGCGCTCCAATACTCTCTATGTTCTCTGTTTATCCGTGTGTTTTATCGCAAGATGGTGTTTTTGTTCGCTGCTGTGGCTGCTTACGTTTATCTGTGCGCTTTTGTACCGAGATAACGTTTTAAGCTCTCAAGCGGCATCGGCAGCGCCTGGTAATACCCCTGCACTCGGTCACACCCCGCGCGCTGCGCAAACCGCATCTGTTCCTCGGTTTCCACGCCCTCAGCAACCACACTCGCCCCGAAGAGATGACCAAGGCGAACGATCATCTTGGCCAGCCCTGCCATGTTTGAATCGTGGATGAATACTTTGTCAATCTTCAGCGTCGAAATCTTTAGGTCTTTGAGCATACTGAGCGACGAAAAACCCGTTCCGAAATCGTCCAGCGCAATGCGGACACCGCGCTCATGCAGCATATTGAGTTTTTCTATCGCGTGCAACTCGCGGTTAACCAGAACAGACTCCGTCACCTCCAGTTCGAGCAACTCCGGAGGTATTTCCGTTTCCTTCAGCACAGCCAACACCTGCTCAACAAAGTTGTCTGCTCGAAGCTGCACGCCGGAGACGTTGACAGCAATCATATAGTTCACCCGGCTATTGCTGTTGATTTCGCGCAGGGTTTGACAAGCGTTGCGCAGCACCCATGCGCCGAGCGGAAAGATCAGGCGGCTTTCCTCCGCGATGCTGATGCACTCTAGCGGCGCAACTTCGCCAAGCTCCGGGCTGTGCCAGCGCAGCAGCGCTTCAAACCCGAGCAGGCGCGCTGATGCCGTGTGTACCTGTGGCTGAAAATACAGCTCAAACTCCTCATTGCTCAGCGCCTTTGGCAGCGCGTTTCGAATGCGCTGGCGCCGTTGCAGCCTCTCGCCGATCCGCTCGCTGAATAAAACGATCGCTTCGCCCGACTTCTTTGCCTGATAGAGCGCGAGGTTTGCCTTCATAATCAACTCGTCCCTATCGGTTCCGTCCCGCGGGAAGCAGGCGACGCCGCAGCTCGCCGAAATGTAATAGTCCGCACCGTCCACATTCACCGGTATACGGATTGCCTGCTGCGCACGGGAAAGCTCCTGATATATCTGCTGCTCCTCGCAAGGCAGGGGAATGAGCAACACAAGATCGGTTCCCGTCATGCTATAGCATGCATGCTGCCCGGAAAAAAGCGAATCCAGTCGCTGCGCGATGGTGCGCATGATGATGTCGCTGAGCACGCTGCCATACGAAGCGAGAATCTCCGCGAGGTTGTCCGGCGCGAAAATGGCGATCAGAAAATGCGCATCTGCTCCGCCCTCCGCCCTCTGCGCAAAAGCGTCGTATAAACTGGCGCGGTTTGGCAGCCCCGTAATCGGCTCCTCATGCGCGATGCGATAGTTTTCTTGCTGCTGCGCTTTGAGCTCCTTCGCGGTTTGCCTGAGTGCGTGCTGCTCCGAAATATAGCCTGTGATGTCGTTGACCGTAATTGCCACATGCTCGGGCTTTGGCGAATAGGCGACGATATCATACCATTTGCCGAGTGCTGCGGAGTAATTGGAAATGTGCTCCGATACGCCCGTCTTTGCCACGCGGCCGAAGCATTCGATCCAGTATGGCTCGGTCAGCGGATAAACGCTGAGCACGCGCTTGCCGATCACATCCTCGCGTCTGAGCCCCGTCTCTGTCTCAAAAGCGCGGTTGACAGCAAGAATCACATAATCCACCGCGCGCCCGTTCTCGTCGTAGATCATGCGGTAATATGAAAACCGACTGATCATGTTTTCAAGCAATAGCTGCATCTCATCCTCAGGCAACTTCTGTTGAGATGGCTCTGCAAGATATGCCGGGTCATCCATTTTTCTCATACATCCTCCTGCACAGGCGCGCGAAACGTCTGCAATCCGTCCGGAAGGTTGTGCGCGTATCAGCATGATCCCTATTGCATGGTTCTCTCTACCGTTGGCTTCGCGTACCTTTGACGCGGTTTCTGCCCGCACGCTTGGCGGAATACAGCGCGCTGTCCGCAGCGCCCAGCAGCGCTTCTCGCGTAATGCCGTCGTCCGGCATGGCGGCAACGCCAAAGGAGAGCGTAAACCCTTCGATGCCATCGTCATCTTCTCCGTGGAGTTCCTCTATGCCGCGGCGCAGCACGTTTGCGCGCCTGAGGCCTTCTTCGAGTGTGCAATCCGGCAAAATCAGGCAAAACTCGTCCCCGCCAAAGCGGCAGGCGACGTCGGATGCGCGGATACTTTTCATCAGAAACGAGGAAGCCCTAACAAGCGCCTTGTCGCCCAGCACGTGCCCTACGGTATCGTTGATGTTTTTAAACCCGTCGATATCTGCCATGATAACGCAAAGCGGCTGTTGTTTGCGGATTGCCCGCTGAATCTCGCGGTCAAACGTCTCCTCCATATAGCGGCGGTTATAAAGCCCCGTGAGCGGGTCTCGCACGGAGAGCGCGCGCAGCTTTGCCTCGTCCAGGATCAGCTGATTGCGCTGCTTTTCGATTTCATCGAGCTGTCTCTTGTTGGAAAAGCCGTACAGCACGCCGATAACGGCGGTGAACACGATAAATGTCACCAAGCTCGGCCAGTTGATTTGGCTCAGCGCCGGGCTGACCAGAATGAGCACAATC
>JAUYTF010000368.1 GCA_030695285.1 Eubacteriales bacterium
CATTTGCGCCCGCAGAGCAAAAAAGAACGTATAGCCGCGCAAGTCTGTAGAAGCTGAGCGTGTTTTTTTTATGATTTATCGTTGAGCGAGGCGGTGCTTCGTGCTAGAATAAACCCAGCTGAAAAAAGCAGATGCGCCACAACGCATTTTTAATTCCGCTTTTTTGAGACGAGTCTCATTCGAAAACGAAATTCACGAATCAAAAGCTTCAAAAAACAATATCGATAGAACGCGATCGATAGCTTTCTTTTTGTATAGGATCGCATTATAATAGGCAAAGCAACTGAAGAAAAATCCTGATGTATAGGATCGCATTATAATCGGCAAAGCAACTGAAGAATAATCCTGATGTATAGGATCGCATTATAAGCGGCAAAGTAATTTTAAAAAAATCTGGTTGTACATGTTCGCCATTTAGTAGGCAAAGCAAATCGAAAAAATAATCCAGTGCAAAATCCAATGGTAACGTTGGAGTAGCATCACAAAAGGAGACCCTATGTACCGAATCGTAACAAAACGTCCGCTGCATGAAACGGTCACGCTCATGGAGGTTGAAGCGCCCTACATCGCGAAAAAAGCGAAGCCGGGGCAGTTCATCATCCTGCGCGTGGACGAAACCGGAGAGCGTGTTCCGCTGACCGTCGCGGGGACAGATGCCGCACGCGGCACGGTGACCATCATCTACCAGAAGGTCGGCTACACCACAAAGCGGCTGGATGTCCTCAATGAAGGCGACAGCATTCTCGACTTTGTGGGCCCGCTGGGTGTGGCAAGCCACCTCGACGACATGAAAAAAGTCGCGGTCATCGGCGGAGGCTTAGGCGTTGCCATCGCATATCCGCAGGCAAAGGCGTTGCACGATATGGGCGCGGAAGTGGACGTCATCGTGGGATTTCGCAACACCGATCTCATGATTCTCATGGATGAGCTGGAGCGGGCAAGCACCAATCTATACGTCATGACGGACGATGGTAGCAACGGGCATAAGGGTTTTGTCACCACCGCGCTAGAAGAGCAGCTCAAGGCTGGAAAAGAATACGATCATGTGATCGCCATCGGCCCGCTCGTGATGATGCGTGCGGTTGTGAATATTACGAAACAGTACGACATCCCCACCGTGATCTCGATGAATCCCATCATGATCGACGGCACGGGCATGTGCGGCTGCTGCCGCGTCACTGTTGGCGGCGAGATGAAGTTTGCCTGCGTGGACGGGCCCGATTTCGATGGCTTTGCCGTGGATTGGGATGAGGCTATCTCCCGTAGCAGGATGTATCGCAAAGAAGAAGCCGAGAGTCTGGAGTGTAAGGCTTGCAATCTGCAAAACGTGGATCTGCAGACCAAGCGGGGAGGGAACTAGAGCATGCCGAATATGAGACTGACCAAGCTGCCAGCGCGCGAACAGGCGCCGGAGATCCGCAACTGCAATTTTGAAGAAGTGTCGCAGGGCTATGATGAAGCCATGGCGGTGGACGAAGCCAAGCGCTGCCTCAACTGTAAGCACAAGCCCTGCATCGCAGGCTGCCCCGTCAACGTGCGCATTCCGGAATTCATCCAGCTCGTCATCGAAGAAAAATTTATGGAAGCGTATGAGGTCATCCGCTCCACCAACGCCTTGCCCGCCGTCTGCGGCAGAGTTTGCCCGCAGGAGACCCAGTGCGAGGAGAAGTGCGTGCGCGGCATCAAGGGCGAGCCGGTCGGCATCGGTCGGCTGGAGCGCTTCGTGGCGGACTACGCCATGGCGCACGGCGCCCCGCCCGTCAAGCCTCTGCCGGACAACGGAAAGAAGGTCGCTATCGTCGGCAGCGGCCCAGCGGGCTTAACCTGCGCGGGAGATCTTAGAAAGCTCGGCTATGAGGTGACCATATTTGAGGCATTGCATACCCCCGGCGGCGTGCTGGTCTACGGCATTCCCGAATTCCGCCTGCCCAAGCAGCTGGTGCGGGACGAGATCAAGACACTCACCGACATCGGCGTGAAGATAGAGACCAACATGGTCGTGGGGCGCAGCATCACGCTCGACGAACTGCTTGAGGAAGAGGGCTACAGCGCAATCTTCGTCGGCAGCGGCGCGGGCTTGCCGCGTTTTCAGGGGATTCCAGGCGAAAACCTGAACGGCGTGTATTCCGCCAACGAGTTTCTCACGCGCATCAACCTCATGAAGGCGTATCACTTCCCCGAATCGGACACGCCCGTGCAGGTGGGCAAAAACGCAGCGGTCGTCGGCGGCGGGAACGTCGCCATGGACGCGGCAAGAAGCGCCAAGAGACTGGGCGCGGAGAATGTTTACATCGTCTACCGCCGCGGCGAGGCGGAGATGCCCGCCCGTGTGGAAGAGGTGCACCACGCTAAGGAGGAGGGCATAATCTTCAAGATGCTCACGAACCCAACGGAGATTCTGGGCGACGAGAACGGCTATGTCAAGGCCATGACCTGTGTGGAGATGGAGCTGGGCGAACCCGACGCGAGCGGGCGCAGGCGGCCTGTCGTCAAGAAGGGCAGCGAACACACCATCGATGTGGAGACCGTCGTGATCGCCATCGGCAACAGCCCGAATCCATTGATTAAGAACACCACGCCGGGGCTAGC
>JAUYTF010000005.1 GCA_030695285.1 Eubacteriales bacterium
GGCGGGCTTTGCGGCGGCTTCTGCGTTCTTTTCCACCTTGACGGCTTCCGCCTTCTTCTCCACCTTGGCGGCGGCTTCCTTGACGGCGCCGGCTGCTTTGGCAACCGTTTCTGCAGCCGCTTCGCTCACGGCTTCAGCCGCTGTTTCAACGGTTTTAGCGGCGGCTTTTGCGGTCTTCTTCACGGTTTTCTCGACGGCTTCTGCTGCTTCAGTCACGACTTCTGCCGCTATCTCAGCGGTTTTAGCGGTGGCTTTTGCAGTCTTCTTCACGGCCTTCTCGACGGTTTCTGCGGCTTCGGCGGCCTTGGGAGCTGCCTTCTTCGCGGCTTTCTTTACTTCCTCGACGACCGTTTCGGCTGCTGTTTCAACGGCGTCTGCTACTGTTTCAATGTCTTTCTTCGTTGCCACTTGTCAGTTCCTCCTTCCGCCTTAGTCGATGACTTTACCGCACTTTTTGCAAACGCGGACACTCTTTTGTTTTTTCTCGCCGGAGATCTCGACTTCTTTGATCTGGTGGGCGATGCGGGTGGGCTTGTCGCACTTGGGGCAGACCAGCATGACGTTAGACGCATGGATGGGGGCTTCCTTTTCAATGCGACCGCCGGGCTGACCCTGCTTGCGGGGCTTGACGTGGCGGGTCACCATAGCGGCGCCCTGCACAATCACGCGCGTTTCATCAGGCTGAGATGCCATGATCTTGCCCTTTTTGCCCTTGTCTTTGCCGGAGATGACAACGACGGTATCGCCTTTTTTGACGTTTAAGCTGCTCATGTCATACTCCTCCTTTACAGTACTTCCGGTGCGAGGGACACGATTTTCATGTAGTCCTTCTCACGTAGTTCACGCGCCACGGGCCCGAAGATACGGGTACCGCGGGGCTGCTTCTGGTCGTTGATAATGACGGCGGCATTGTCGTCGAAACGGATATAACTTCCGTCCGGACGCTGAACGCCGGACACCGTGCGCACGACAACCGCGCGAACGACATCCTTCTTCTTGACCGCGCCGCCCGGCGATGCGGACTTGACGCTGGCCACGATGACGTCGCCAATATTAGCGGACTTACGGTAGGAACCGCCCAGCACGCGAATGCACATGATCTCTTTCGCGCCGCTGTTGTCCGCGACCTTTAATCTGGTTTGCGGTTGAATCATATTCCCAGTTCCTCCAGTCCTTACTTCGCCTTCTCGACGATCTCGACGAGGCGCCACCGTTTGTCTTTGCTGATGGGGCGCGTTTCCACAATTTTTACGGTATCGCCGACGCCGCACTGATTCTCTTCGTCGTGAACCTTAAACTTTCGTGTGCGGTTGACCATCTTGCCATACAACGGGTGGCGAACCTTGGTCTTGATGGCGACTACGGCGGTTTTGTCCATTTTATCGCTGACGACCACGCCGATACGGGTCTTTCTGTAGCCTCTTTCTTCCATGTGCTCTGTCCTCCTTCCCGTTACTCGGCTGCCTTCGCAAGCTCGCGCTCGCGAATGATCGTTTTTACTCTGGCGATATCTTTCTTGCAATCATTGATGCGATGCGGGTTTGAAAGACTGCCGGTAGCCGACTGAAAGCGAAGGTTGAACAGCTCGCTCTTGAGCTCTTTTTCCTGAGCGGCAAGCGCGTCGTTGGTCATATCGCGAAACTTATTTGCCTTCATCGGTTTCACCACCCTTTTCGGTTTCCTTCTTGATCACTTTGCACTTGAGCGGAAGTTTGTGCATTGCGAGACGAAGCGCTTCGAAAGCAATCTCCTGATCAACACCAGCAATCTCAAAGAGGACGCGTCCCGGTTTCACGACGGCAACCCAATACTCCGGCGAGCCTTTGCCGCTGCCCATGCGTGTTTCGGCCGGCTTCTCGGTGACGGGCTTGTCGGGGAAGATCTTGATCCAGACCTGGCCGCCGCGCTTGATGTGGCGCGTGAGCGCAACACGAGCCGCCTCGATCTGCTGGCTGGTGACCCAGCAGGGCTCCAGCGCGACGAGACCGTATTCACCGTGGGAAATCGTGTTACCACGGGTGGCTTTTCCTTTCATGCGGCCGCGGAATACTCTGCGCCGCTTGACTCTTTTCGGCATCAACATGGTTATTTGCCCCCTTCCTCACGCCTGCCGGAAGCGCTGCGCTTGCCCAGCAGTTCGCCCTTGTAGATCCAGACCTTGCAGCCGATGCGGCCGTAGGTGGTCTTTGCTTCCGCAAAGCCGTACTGGATATCCGCGCGCATGGTCTGCAGCGGGATGGAACCGTCATGGTATCCTTCGCTTCTGGCAATTTCCGCGCCGCCCAAACGACCGGAAACCATGAGCTTGATACCTTTTACGCTGTTTTTCTGCATCGCGCGGCCCATGGACTGTTTCAAAGCACGACGGAAGCTGATGCGCTTCTCGAGCTGAGCTGCGATGTTTTCTGCAACCAGCTGAGCGTCTGCGTCCGCATCACGGATTTCCATGATGTTGACACTCGCGTCTTTGCCGACTGCCTTCTTGATATCTTCCTTGATCACTTCGATGCCCGTGCCGCCCTTGCCGATGAGAAGGCCGGGACGCGCAGTGAAGATGCTCACGGTAATCTTGCCCGCCGCGCGGTCGATCTCGATGCGCGAAATGCTGGCCTGATAGTATTTCTTCTTCACGAAGTCGCGAATCTTGTAGTCCTCGACGAGGAAATCGGCGAAATCCTTCTTGGAGGCGTACCAGCGGGTGTTCCAGTCCTTGATGACGCCAACGCGGAACCCGTTCGGATTAACTTTTTGACCCATAGCTCATTTCCTCCTTACTTCGCCTGATCCAGCACGACCGTGATGTGGCTCGTACGCTTGCGGATTGCGCTCGCGCGGCCATGCGCTCTGGGCCGAAAACGCTTCAGGGTCGGACCCTGGTTTGCGTAGATCTCGGCGACGAAGAGCTCTTCACGGTTTAGATCGAGGTTGTTTTCCGCGTTCGCAATCGCGCTCTTGAGCAGCTTTGCCACCGGCTCTGTCGCAGCTTTCGGCGTATAGAGCAGGATAGCTTCCGCTTCTCTTACGTTCTTGCCGCGGATCAGGTCGATCACGGCTTTCACCTTGCGCGAAGAGATACGAATGTATTTTGCGGTCGCGTGTGGTCGCTTATCGGCGTTGGCCGCGCGCTTTGCCGACTTTTCTCTCATTCTGGTTGCCATTTGCTTCGTTCCCCCTTACCTTGCCGAAGAGGACTTCTCGGAGCCTCTGTGTCCTCTGAACGTACGCGTCGGCGCGAATTCGCCGAGCTTATGGCCGACCATTTCTTCGGTCACATATACGGGCACATGCTTTTTGCCGTCATGCACCGCAATGGTATGACCCACCATCTGCGGGAAGATGGTAGAGGCGCGAGACCACGTCTTGACGACCGTCTTTTTTCCGCTCGCGTTCATCGCCTCGATACGCCCAATGAGGCGTTCGCTGATAAACGGACCTTTTTTTATCGATCTGCTCATTGTTTATCTCCTTCCTCTTCCCGTTATCTGCCGCCGCTGTTGCCGCGGCGCACGATGTATTTATTGGTCGGATTCTTGCGCTTGCGCGTCTTGTAACCGAGTGCCGGCTTGCCCCACGGGGTAACCGGGCCGGGCTTGCCGATCGGGCTCTTGCCTTCGCCGCCGCCGTGCGGGTGGTCGCAGGGGTTCATGACGCTGCCGCGGACCGTCGGGCGCACGCCCATGTGGCGCTTGCGGCCGGCTTTGCCGATCTGGATGTTGGCATGGTCGATGTTGCCGACCTGGCCGATAGTGGCCTTTGCGTTCATCGGGATGAGCCTGACTTCGCCACTGGGCAGGCGAACCTGCGCATAAGCGCCTTCTTTTGCCATCAGCTGCGCGGCGTTGCCCGCGGAGCGGACGAGCTGCGCGCCCTTGCCGGGCTTGAGCTCGATGCAGTGAATCATCGTACCGACTGGGATGTTCGCGATCGGGAGTGCGTTGCCGA
>JAUYTF010000083.1 GCA_030695285.1 Eubacteriales bacterium
GCAAGTATTGCCATCTGACGATGTCTTTGGATACACGACAGCTGGAGTAATTTTTCCCAAGCCGATTCCGATTATTGGCGTGATGGGCGACTCCCAGGCTGCGCTATATGGACAAGGTTGCAACGAGGCTGGCACCGGCAAAGTGACATTTGGTACGGGTAGCTCTGTCATGCTGAACATTGGCGAGTTACCCAAACAATCAAAATCAGGGCTTGCGACATCCATTGCGTGGAAGCTAAAGGAGAAAGTAGTCTACGTCTTTGAGGGAAATATAAACTGTAGTGGAGACACAATTCGATGGCTTGTTGATGAGCTGGGCATTCTTCCAAGCGCGAAGCTGTCTGCTGAGTATGCGCAGAAAGTTGTGTCATCAGATGGAGTCTATATAGTTCCTGCTTTTCTTGGGCTTGGCGCTCCTTATTGGGAAAGTGATGCCCGCGCGATGATCTCTGGGCTATTTCGAAGCGCGAATAAGTACCACATTGTTCGCGCCGCCGTTGAATCGATGGCATATCAAGTGAAAGACATACTTGAAGTAATGATTAAGGAATCCGATATATTTCTTCGAGAGATAAACGCGGATGGAGGCCCGTCAAGAGATACGTTCTTGATGCAGTTTCTGGCCGATATTCTTGGTACCGATGTGGTTTGCAAAGAGGTTGAAGAACTTTCGGCATTAGGTGTAGCATCAATCGCGCTCGAGAAACTAGGGATGCAACCGAAAGTGAAATCTTTCCAGACGGGGTTAATCGACACAAAACGGTACAAACGAGCCATGCGTGAAGAAGACGCTGCGCTTTTATACAATGGGTGGCGCTCTGCTGTGAAGCAATTATTGCAGAAGTAAATATTTGCACATGGAGGATCTATGCTAAAAGGGATTTCACCCGCGTTATGTCCTGAGCTGCTGAAAACAATAGCGGAGATGGGGCATGGAGATGAGATCGTCATTGGAGATTGCAATTTTCCGGCAACCAGCCTTGGGAAAAGAGTGATCCGGGCGGATGGTGTATCCGCAACGGACTTGCTGGACGGTATCTTAAGGCTCTTCCCGCTGGATCATTTTGTTGAAGAACCTGTCATGTTGATGGAAGTAGTGCCGGGTACATTTGAAGGTGATCCGCCGATTTGGGATAGATTCCGTTCGATCATTCAAGCGAACGAGGGAGATATCTACATTCGGTTTCTTGAGCGATATGAGTTCTATACTCTAGCTGTTCAGGCTTTTGCAACAATACAATCGAGCGAGCAGGCCTTGTATGCGTGCATTATTCTAAAGAAGGGGGTCTTAATAGCAGATTGAGAACTACACAGATCAAATAGACTTCTCTTGTAGAAAAAAAGATCTATTTGGACAACCACACATGGTAGTGTTAACTCGTGAAAGCAATGAAGGGATAAAGAAACAGTGGCAACTGCTCGCCGGGCATTTCAAACGGACGAATCAGATTTCTTCACCCATAGAGGCAGTAGAATTGGATCGAAAATCAGAAAGTACCAATAGTCCCAAAAATATTATTTCAAAAAATACCAGAAAGTACTGGATTTTTGGATTCTAGTTGTATATATTGTTGTTAGCATGTGATTGGTTTTTCAGTTAGGGTGGTTCCGATATCTCAGTGTTGTTTTCGTAAACAACACAAGTTTTCATTACTGTTGTGCAAACCGGTGTTGGAAGTAGGTCTAAAAGAGATGTTTCGAACGAAGACCCAAAACAAAAAAAGAATTTGAAGCGCGCAATGCGGTCCGCATTCATCGGATTCGTTGCGTTGTTTGTTTTTTTGGGGCTTCGCGGCGTTGCGCTCGCCGAGGGAAGCGATACGTCGAGCGGCGCTGGAGACGTTACCACGACCGTCCCACTGGTGGCTCCCGACGGCGAAACGACTGTTATCGAGCATACGACATCCGGCTCCTCTGCTAACGACCTGGATGGGATAGATCCCGACGAAGAGGAAAGAACCTTTACGAACGATATCCCGTCCGTAACGACCACGACCGTAGAAACGCTCGACGAGGGCGGCGCGGTGACCGATACCACCGTGACAAACACGCTGTCCGATACGGGCGAGAGCGTCGAACTCGATGATCCCACGGTGGTGACGGCGGACAACACCATCGTAACCGAAGCGGACGGAACCCGTACGACGGTTACCGTGAGCGATTCGGAAAACGCAATTCAAAAGGCGATTGACAAAGTGCTCGCCGCCATCACGATAGATAGTCTGTCCGCGACCGTCAACGTGTCTGCGGGCACTTATAATGGGAATATCACGATCTCCGCCAACAGCAACGTGGCGGAGAATTTCATACTATACATACTAGCCGAGGATTCCTATGAAGCGCCTGTCGCGGGCGAGTTAATCGATCAGACCACCATTGGAACACAATCTGTCGGGGCCGCATTCGTAAACGGTGATGTTTGCATTGACGGCATTAACGTCGTAATGGCCGGCCTCTATCTGTCTCTGGAAAAAATCGTCTCGGCCAAGAACTCGCAGCTTTCCATCTACGGAACCGAAAAAGATGACACCATCTCTGTCAAACTCGAAGGTGATTCGAGCGCGATGATCTATGGCGGCCCGGGCAACGACACGTTGAGCGTATCCGGCGCGGGCGGCGCAACGGACGACGCCTCGCGCGGCACACTCACGCTCTCCGGTGGGGCAGGAGACGATCGTATCATCGTTGACGCTTCACTTGCTGGCAACGCGTCGCAGGCAACCCTTTCCGGCGGTGACGGGATAGACCAGCTGCATTTAAGCGGCACACTCAAGCAAGGCGGCTCCAGCACGGCTGGGTTGGATGCATTCGGGAATCCGACGATTGCGTTGCAGACTGAATCTGACAGCGTGCTGCAGTTTGCACTCAGCGGAATAGAACACTACACCGACGCGCTCAAGAACAAGGCGCGCGTGACGATTACAAGTGCTGACATCGCGGACTATTCGTTTACCGCAAGTCAGCCGTTTGTCGACTATGTGCTCGCGGCATCCGATCTTCCCTCCGGCACGGACACGCTCATTATCTCAGGCAACGGTTTCCTGGCCAGCCTGATCATTGAGGGCGACTCGTACACGGTTTATGACCTCGACGCATCCGGCTTGAATATTACCCTAAATGGCAAGCAGATTACGATCGACGGAACCCTGCGCGGGGCGAACCTGATTTTGAACGCTGCGGACGACGATGTGACGCTCAGCGTCTCGGTGGACGATCTTGGCGTTGATCCCGACTCGATCGAGCAGCTGGGCATCGATGGCGAGACGAGCGCGGACATCAGCATATTCGACATCGTGTCTACCGCGCTGATCTCGATTACCCAGAGCGCGCATCTGATCGCTTCCGGCTCGGTCTCGCTCAGCGCGTCGACCTCTCAGACACATCCGCTGATTCCGCTCGTAGGCGCCGGCTGCAATATGGTCAACGTCAAGGTCGGTTCGGCGACGGTCACCATCCTTGGACAGATCACCTCCGGCGGAAATGTGGACGTGAGCGCGAAGACTACAATCACAGCGGAAGCATCCAACGCCACACTCGCTCAATTCTTCGTGCCGCTGGCGGTGGGCGTGATGGTCGCGAACGCAGAAGTCACGCTCGGCGAAAACGCGGCGATCACAGCGGCCGGTTCGGTGAGCATGCTTTCTCAGACGGACGTGACGCTTAAGGTGCGATCCACTGCGGGGAAACTGCCTATCTCGCTGGCGGTATCCGTCGTAGTTACCGATTCGCACGTCAATGTACTGGGCGACATCGTCTCCCAGGCGGGCAGCATCTCGGCAAACGCCATTGGTAACGCAACGGTAACAACAACCGCCTCCAACAAAGCGCCGGCTGCAACCGCAACGACCAGCAGCGCAGGCACGAACAGCACCGGCGGAACGGGCGGCACAACTGCCTCCGGCAATTCGTTCGGCGGCTTCTTTGCAATCTCTGTCGTGCTGCAGAATGTCGACGCATCGGTGCGCGCTGCGGCGTCGCTCAGCGCATATAAGAATATTTCGATCGACTCGAGCGCCAAAGAACGCGTGGCGACCACCGCCACCTCAGCTGACCCCGTCAAGGAAGGTGCGTCGAGCGGATCGTCCCAGAGCACGTCCGGCGTGCTCGGCATCGTCAAGTCGCTCTTTAGCACTGTGACGACCGCACTGACAGGAAAGGCGAAGGACGCGTTCACCAAGGGTACGGACAGCGTCAACAGCGTGGACGGATACGCCATTACTGC
Source organism: Eubacteriales bacterium (assembly GCA_030695285.1). Taxonomy (GTDB): domain Bacteria; phylum Bacillota; class Clostridia; order Christensenellales; family CAG-138; genus UBA7703. The sequence goes on from JAUYTF010000083.1 coordinate 4,223, forward strand.
CGAGCCTTGCCAGCACGGTGCAATCGTCACTCCCGCCAAAGTGAAGGCAGGCGAGACAGCTACCGTCAAGGTCACGCCCGATGAAGGCTATGTGCTCGAAGGGCTGACCTATACCTACCTACCCGCCGGGCAGTCGGCTTATGTGACCCGCTCGGTCAACATCTTAGGCAGCACAAACAGCTACACATTTGAAATGCCCACAGCCGCGGTGACCATTACGGCGGTGCTGCGCGAACAGACTGCGCAAGACCCCGACCCTTCGACGGGCAATCTCTTCGACGAAGACGGCGATGACGGCACCGGCGTGGAGGATGTCATCAACAACGGCGCCGCGGGCTCGGAAGAAAACGATCAGGTGCAAACGCCGGAGGATACGGGTGATGCATATGCCATCACGATTTCACCCGGCCTCGTCAACGGCGCGCTCGTCATCGATGCGCAGCGGGCGGACGCGGGGGTGCAGATCGTCATCACCATCAATCCAAGCGCGAACTACCAGCTCAAGGCGGACACGCTCAAAGCCACGACACAGCTGGAAGGGCGCACCAGCATTCAAACCATCTCCAAGAGCGCGGCGGGACAATACTTGCTCACGATGCCTGCCGGCGATGTCACGCTGAGCGCAGAGTTTGAGGCGGTTCCCGCAGGTACAACGCCGACAACGGGCAGCGGTAAGCCCAGCAGTTCATCCATCCAGGCGACGGGCGCGCTGGCGATATCCGTCTCTCAGAACAAGAACAACGCCTATATCGACACAACGGGTACCGTTACTGCGGGCGGCGCGCTGTCAATCCATGCTACGGCGCTCACGCAGAACACGCTCACGGCGGACGGTTCCCCCGTCGGCACAGCGGTAGGCGCGGCACTCGACCCAACCTCGCCCGAAGCAGCTCCGCAGGATGAGCCCGACGAGGTCACGCAGGAGCAGACAAAGCAAACATCGGACGGGCGGCCGATCGTCATCGACATGACGATCAACGGAACAGTCTCGTTCGTCTCATTTAATACTACGGATGGCAAGGCCGCGTTCCAACTCGCGGTGCGGCAGGGGTATAAGCTCACCGACGGCACGCTGAAGTTCCGTTATACCGACCCTATTTCCGGCACGGAAACGCAAGGCGATCTGATCGCGGGCTCCGGCGACAACTATTATTTCGTGATTCCGTCTGCGCTGCAGGTGGATACGCCCATTCATATCAACGCAACGTTTGAGGCAGAGCGCTATAACATCACCTATTCCTCGGCGGATGTATCGGGCGCGGCAAATGCGAAGAAGGGGGACACGGTCTCCCTGACCGTCGCCGCGCAGGCAGGGAAGACCGCAAGCGTGCTCATCACGGGCGCTGCGGTGAGCGAAAGCGGCGGAGCGTATTCGTTCGTCATGCCGGGGCAGGATGTTACGGTTTCAGTTACCTATGCCGATAAGGCAAGCGTGCTTGAACTCATTGACGATGCGCTGACCTATCTGACCCCGTCCGACACGCACGTCAACGAGGGCGAAACCATCACGTTTACGCTCAAGCCGGAAGCGGTGTCCTCGGGCAAGCAATTCACCATCGCCGTCAAGCTCTATTACTTCGACATTGTAGCGGATGAATACGTTGAGGATACGGACGTTACGATTCAGGTGACGGACAATTCGTTTGTTGCGCCCGCCGACCTCGGGCCGAATATAAAGCTTGTCGTCACAGCGACGGCTACAAACAAGGCGCATGCGATCACCGTCAACACGCCGACCAACGGCACGATATCCGCTCCGGCCTATGCAAACGGCGGCGAGACGATCACCATCACGGTCACTCCGGCCGCAGGGTTCAAGCTCAAGCCGGATTCACTCAAGATCAAGACCGTGGAAGCATCTGTAGATGCGACCATCACAGTCACAGCGGATGCAAACGGTGTATATACCCACAAGCTCCCCGTACCCGTCGGCGGCGAAAGCGCGCCGATGAACATCGTCATCTGGGGCGAATTTGTCAAAGACCCGAATTATACAGGTGAAACGACGTCGACTGCAAAGAAGAAGTCTTTCTCGCTGGGCGTAGGCATTGCGGTTGCCGTGGTTACGCACCAGAATTACGCCTACATTAAAAACGGAACGATCAGCGCAAACAGCCTATCACTATCCGCGACTTCCGGTAGCGACACCGAAAAGCTTATCTTCAGCGCGGAATCCAAGGCAGGCTATTCACAGGGGGATTTCGGCATCGCCGGCGCAATCACCGTGCAGGTTGTGAGTGCCAAGACAAAAGCGCTCATCGGTCAAGACGCGGTCATCACCCTTGGTGAGGGCGGCACTCTGCGCGTGATCAGTGAATCGTATGAATCTTCGAAAACGATAGCCAAATCTGTGAGCACGGGTACAGCGGCGCGCCTCGGTGTCGGCGCGGGCATCGCCGTGGGCGTGTTCGGCATAGACGTCATTTCCTGCGTTGCGGACAACGCTGCAATCAGCGTGCTGAACAACGCCGCGCTCAAAAACGTAACCGTCAGCGCGGCGCACGACAATACGGAAGCGCTCAGCGCGGAGGCAGGCTCCAGCGGCGGTATATCGATTACCCCGGTGCTCGCGCTGCTGATCTCCGGCGCGCATGTAGAGGCGACGCTTGGCACCTCAGCGCAGCTGCTGAATGCCACCGAGGATGTTTCGATCTCGGCCAAGAGCAACTGCGCGCGTGAGATGGCTGCAAATGCTTCCGCTGCAGGCGGCAGCGTCGGTGTCGGCGCGTCGTTCAGCATTAGCGTGCTCAACGACAGCGCAACGGCAGCGCTGCGCAGAAGCATGCACGCAAGAACGGTCAAGATCATCGCTGTGAGCCGCAGCTCGCTCAAATCCACGTCCCGCGCGGGGTCGCAGGGCGCATCGAGCAAATCGTCCTCGTCATCGACCAGCACGGAGAGCACCTCGTCGGAAGGTGAGGAAGGCGAGGCGGACCAGCAAGCGGACAAAGGCATCTCAGGCGGCGCGAACCTTGCCGGCAAGACCGGCAGCTCCAACGTCAACTCCAGCGCAATCGGCAACCTGAGCACAAATCGCCAGACGGCCCAGACCAGCGAAGGAAACGTACAGGTCGCCGCAGGATTCAATCTGAACATCATGGCAAACCGCGCCGAGGCGGTCATCTCCGGCGGCGCGACGGTCACGGCATATACGCCCACAGGTACGCCGGAAGATGTACCGGCAGGACTCATCAGTGTAGAAGCATACAGCGATACAGACGCGGCAATCTACGCCAACGCCAGCGCCACAAAGGCGAAGATCGGCGTGGGCGTTGCTGTCGCGATCAACATCGTTTCCTACGATACGCTCGCGCACATAGACGATGCGGCAATCAGCGCGGACACCCTGCGCGTGCTTGCGCGTATGTATGAGGCCGCGAAGAGCACGACGACGCAGGCAGAAGGAAGCACGTCAAAGAACATCATCGAGACGCTCGTCGAGCAGGCCATTACCGAGATGCTGCACGACATGGCGGACGCGATGGGTATGGGCGACCTGCTCGAAGCGTCTACGTTGGACGACGCGTTGGTGGAGCTAATCGGCGACATCGTGGGAACCGCGGTGAACACGCTCTTAAGCGGAACGGGTCTGGAAGGACTCGTTTCCAACGATATCGAAACCAAGATCCAATCCAAGCTTGCAACGCTCGGCGTTGAGCTAACCGACGCGGTCAAGACGCAGGTGTCGGCCGCGATTCTGGAGATTGTTCTCGCAAAAATAAAGGAAATCGTCACCCCGGGCTCGTCCACGCCACCGACGCTGTCGTTTGGAGACGTGGTCAATCGGGTTGCCACCAACATCGCAAACGAAGTGTTTGACGGCGTGGTAGACATCACAAAACTCAAAGAGTTCTTTAAAAACGGCGTTGCTACACAGCTCAAGACAAAACTGACGCAGATTCTCAAGGACGCGGGCAAGGCGCTGACCACCACGGCGCTTGATGCGCTTTCCGGCTGGCTCGACCTGCCCATTGAGCGGATTGATCTCGGACCGGGGCATGAGTTCACGACACAGGCCGTTGCTGGAGCGGGCGCTTCGAATGTAGGCATTGCGGGCAGCGCGGCGGTTGCGATCATCACCGGCAACACAAGCGCATATCTCTTGGGCGTGACGAACCGTACGCAGTATCCCGTTATAGTATCGGGCGAAACGGAGATAGACGCATACGCGCGCCAGAAGATCAGCACGGTCGCATCTTCGGCAGTCGGCAGCGACGGCATGGCGGATAAAAACCTGACTGCGGGCGGCAGCGGCGACACCGGCGACGGGAGCAGCGCTGGCAGCCAGTACGGCACGAGTACGCAGGGACAGTTCATCATCGGTTCCATGCAAAACGGTAAGGTCACCGTCAGCGGCAACAGCCTGACGGTCACGCCGGACGAAGGCTATCGAATCAGCGGCGCGCTCAAAGCGGTGCGCAGCGACACGGGTAAAGAGATCACCCTTACCGACAACGGCGACGGCAATTATACCTACACCGCACCGACCGGCAGCGATGCGCTGGCAGCGGACGCGAGCATCACCATCAGCGCCCTGTTTGAGGAAGACCTCAAGACGGTCGCTCTCACTACGTCCACAAACGGAACGCTTTCTGTGAGCGATCTGACCAAGGCGGCAGCGGCGAGCGCGCGGATGGGTGAGCGGCTGCTGGTGACGGCGAAGGCCGCTGAGGGATATATCCTCGATAAACTCGAATACACCTACACCGTGGAAGGATCTGCAACGCCGACCACCAAGCAAATCGTCTCTGTGGAAGACAAGGCAAGCGGCGTTTATACGTTCTATATGCCGGATGCGGCCATCACCGTTTCTGCTGTGTTCCGCGCGCTAGCCGCGGGCGAAACCCCGCCGACGCAGACAAGCAACACGACCAGCAGCGGAAAGAGCGTCGGCGTCGGCGCATCCTTCTCGCTGAACATCGCAACCTTCGATGTCGTGGCTGAGATCGGCGCAAACCGCAGCGTGAGAGCAGGAACACTCTCTGTGAGCGCAAACGGGCGGCATGACATACAGACCGTCGCCGTCTCCGGCTCAGACCCGCTCTCCGGCACGGACAATACCACAAGCAGCACGACCACCGACACCGGCAAGGCCAAGGACATTGCTCTTGATGCTTCCGCAGCAGTCGGGCTCGTATATAATACAATCGTTGC
>JAUYTF010000375.1 GCA_030695285.1 Eubacteriales bacterium
CTTTCTCGATGAGACCGTCGTTGATGGCCTCCATATCAAAGCAGAGCAGCAGTGTTCCGGGGAACATGGCGCAGATGGAGCGCCTGAGCGCGGGCCGCGTGGATTCCACCGCCGCACGCACCGCCTCGTCCGAGGCAAACGGCTCCTTGATGCGCTGCAGCGTGTCTTCCAGCAAAACAAGCGGCGCGCGCATATCCGCATACAGCAGCACACCCTGCCCCGAAACAGGAAGAAACCCGAGTTGTTCTGCTATCTCGCGCTCGCTCTGCTGTTCGCAGTGATAGAGCGCATAGGTGTGCTCGCGAATCAGCGAGCGCGCCAAAAGGTTGCACAGCAGCGCGCGCAGCGGTTCGCCCGCCCCGCTGGTTTCGTCAATCCACAGTATGCGGCCGGAAGCAAGCCTGCGCACTGTCTCTGCTGAGGTGCGCATTTCGCCGAGTACGTCATACAGATCGGTCACGCTGACGCTGCGGCTGCGAATATGCGCCTGCTCTTTGCCGTCGTTGTCGCGATAGACCGCTCTATACTCGTCTCCGTATTCGCGCACCTCGCAGCGCCGCGCGAAAATCTCGCTGATCTCCTGCTTATACTGCGGCATGCGCAGATAAAGCCCGCGCGCATAGATGAAATCCTGAACGACGGGGTCCACCAGCATGCCGATGTCCATGTCTTTGTCGATGTATTCGCGAATCTGCGTGGAACTCGCGCTTTCATAATAGGCCGGAAGCGTGAGTAAAATCACCCGCCCGCGCAGCAGATCCTCCGCGCGGCGGTTGTCGTCCGGGTGCACCGCTTCCACGCGGGAGAAGAGAATGTGGTGATACGTCGCCGCCGTGCCCGGCCCGCACTGGCGGGAGGCGCTGGCGTTGCGGATCACGTCACTTCCCGCCACGAGATAGAGTTCCCGATCGTTGAAGATGCGGCTGAGATTCTTTAAGTCTTCCACCACCGCGATATTTACCGGAACATCGTCCGGAAAGAGGTATACGTCCGGTAAGTTTGCGGTAGACATGCTCACGATTTGCCTGCGCATGAGCTTGGCCAGCGTGCGTTTGCTCCAAGAAAACTCGTCAACCGCAAGGTAGACCTCAAATCCCTGTGCGCGAATTTCTTCGACGATGCGCTTATGCCCGGCCGAGAACGGATCAAACGTGCCGGGGAAAAACGCGACGGGTTTGAGCGGTTCAAACGTAAATCCACCGCCGGTTTCGCAGAACGTGATGAAGCGGTAAAGGTGGTTGAGCATCGCCGACTCGTTGAAAAACGCGAGCATGCCGTCCCGCCGCTCGCCGAGCAGCGTGAGTAGTTTTTTGCCAAAGCGCACCAGGCACGCGCGCCGCTTGGCCAGCGGGCAATCTTCGTTGCCAAAATACATGCGGCAGATGACTTCCAGCGCGGTGAGGCGAATGCTGTCGTCAAAGTGCGCAACGCCCGTGAGCAGCAGGCCAAATACCCGCTCGTAGACAGCATCCTCGCGCGCGGTGGTTTCCGCGGTATAGCCGGAGAGCACGGCGCACAGCGTGGAGAGCGCGGCGCGTGCGGCGCGCGTGTTCGCGGCGCGCAACAACCCTTCGAGATAGTCGATCCCCTCGTCCATCTCCTTTTCCGGCACGCTGCAGACGAGCCGCCCCAGATAAGGCGGAATATAGCCTGAGATTTCGTTTTGCCCTGTCTCCAGCTCACGCAGCAGATCGACCATGATCTCGTTCTTCTGGTCGACCGAGAGCACGCCGGAGATCTCCACCAGCGCCTCCCCTGCGCGCTCGCGCACAGGCAGGTGTTCACTCACCGAGAGCAGGTTTGATAGATGCATTGCGATATGGAACGCCTCCTGCGGGTGCTCGTGCACATATTCGCAGAGGTAATCGATGTGAATGAGCTTCATCGTCCAGGTGATGCTGCTCTTGAGGTTGCTTAAGTAGATTTCTCCGACCGTGAACGCAGGTTCAGCCAGCTCCGGCAACCCCGCGCGTTTTCGGAGGCGATTGAGCAGCCAGACGGAGGCAAAATCCGCGTCTGGATGCAGATGGATGCTCTCGCAGGCGTGCAGTAGCAGCTTGGGGTCTCCGTCTGCTACCGCGCTGAGCGCGCGCAGGGCGCGGATGCGTACCCGCGCCTCAGCGGACGCAGCCGCCCCGCCTAAGATGGGCAGCATGCGCTCGATCTCGGCTCTTTGCATCACTTCCTGCGGAATGTGCGCGAGGGTGTCCACCAGCGCAAGCAGGTCTTCACCCCCGCTGAAGAAAACGCGGCGGTAGAGTTTGTCCCAATAGCCGCGCCTCTCTTCCGGCATGCAGCGGGCAAACAAACTCCCCGCGATGGTCTTTAGCGAGTTGCTGATGCGCGTTGCGTGCTTTTGCGAAATCTTGTAGTCGGGATGCAGGCAAAGCTCGATGTAGTCGTCCCAAAGTGCGATGCTCTCGCTCAGCACCGCATGCAGCGCAGGCGCAATGGCAATCGATCCTGCTCCGCGTGGCAGCTCCTTGCGGTAGCGCGGACCGGAATTTGCGAGTATGGTGCCCATGATACGCCCTGCGTGGCGGCGCACATCTCCGTCGTGATGCATCAGCAGTTCATAGAGAAAGCGCAGCGTCAGGAGCTTATGCGTGCGCGTCATATAGGTGCTGTATTCTTCAAACAGGAGCAGATACGTGCGGATGCGGCTGAGGTTCTTCTCATCCCGCGCCTGCTCCAGCAGGGCCTCGAACGTGTCGCTCACGGAGATGGTGTGCATCAAGTGCACGTTGTTGTCAAACGCGTGGTTGTTTAGTGCGCGGATCACCGCGCCCTGCGAAAGCAGCGCCGCGTCCGTCTTCTCGCCAGGCAGCAGCCCGTCAGCGTTCGGGTCCGGATTCACGCCGCGGCTGATCAGGAAGCGCTCGAAATCATCGAGTTTTTTATAGACTGTCTCATAACGCAGGCGCTTTTCCGGCGTCATGTCCGCGAGCTTGACGAAGATGCGGTCGCGCGATTCCGTGAGCGGGCTTATGATGGCCTGCTCACTTCCGTCTGTCCCGCGCTCGGCACGCACGCGAAAATCCGCATAGATTAAGATCAGCGACTCGATGGGCAGGTTTTCAAACTCGAGATCCCACGTGGAGTGGTTGGCGGCGATATGCGCGATATCCGGCATGTTCCGCTCTTCCAGCCATTTCCAGCTGTAGTAATAATGCAGATACGGGATGCGCGGCATATCCTCGCCTCGGCAGCCAAATTTTCCGATGTCGTGGGCGAGCGCAACGCAGGCAACGAGCGCAACATCTACGGGGAGCCCTGCTTGTTTCGCCTGCCGCGCCGTGTGAACCGAGACGTGCGCCACCCCGAAGGTATGCCCTGCCGGGTCAAACGGCATGATCTCCTTGCCAATGCGCAGCAGCTCACGGTAATAGCTCTTCCTCATCACCTCTGCAAAAAGCACGCATTGCTCTTTGATCGCGCTGGCATCCAGCTCCTCCTGCGAGACGGGCATATAGTCGAGCAACGGGTCATAAAGCGCCTCGCGCTCCGCGTCCATCAGGCGTGAAAGCACGGTCAAAAACAGCTTGAGTGCGCTCTTTTGCCCCTTGGTGGAGCGCGGCGCGCCGGAGTAGGGGTATAGTCCCGCCGATAGCGCCTCGTAAGCATACAGCAGCAGCCCTTCGTCCGGCAGCTCGCCCGCGCGCCGGATCAGCGGCTCGCACAGCGCGGCCACTGCGGCGCAGGAAACACGCCTGCCGAGCATGGCGCAAAACTCCGCGTCAAACCGGGTCTTTGCCGTCCACGCGCGCAGCTGCTTGATCGTGACGCCCGTACTCTTTGCCAGCTCCGCGTACAGCGCGTCCAGCGCGCCGTTGACCGCGGTTCGCTCGTCCATACCCTAACCCTCCGTCCGGTGGTCCAGATTCTGTTGCGCTGTCCGGTCCGCCGGTTCATTCGTTTGTTTACTCAGATACATATTCGTTGTGATCAGAAGAGAATCCCTCTTGAAAATTTTTCTGCTACCTTTATTTTAATAAGATTTTACCCTACTGTCGAGCGAAAAGCGAATTTTCTCTTGCGCGGAGAAATTCCGCAGTGTAATCACGCTGATTTCTGTCTTTTTTTCCCTGCGCAGGAATAGCCCCTTCTCACGTCGCAAGCTTTCTGATACACTATCTTAGTGTGGATAACGCACTGCTTCCGATCTGCAAACAAACTCAAACGAGGGGGATTTCGGATGAACGCACATCAGAAAAAGATGATCGCTCCAATCGTGATTACGGTTCTGCTCTCGGCTTATATGCTGACCTACTGTTTCGTGTTGCTGAGCGTACCGATGCCGATACTGCTCAAGACACTGATCGGGCTGATTCCGCTTGCATTGCTCGGCGTGAGCATTTCCGTATTGTTCCAAAGAATCAAAGAAATAAGGAGTGGTGAAGAAGATGATCTTAATCAATACTGATTACATTACCGGCAAGGAGCTGGAGATGCTCGGCCTGGTCAAAGGCAGCACCATCCAGACGAGAAACATCGGCAAGGACATCACGCAGGCGTTTAAGACACTCGTCGGTGGCGAGCTGACGGCCTACAATGAAATGATGAATGATGCGCGCGCGCTTGCTACCAAGCGCATGGTTGCCGAGGCGGACATGCTGCAGGCCGATGCGGTCGTCAATATTCGCTATGCCTCCAGCGCCGTTATGTCTGGCGCTGCGGAAGTCA
>JAUYTF010000376.1 GCA_030695285.1 Eubacteriales bacterium
TCGCAATGCAGGCAGCGCATCGCTTCCGCCATCGCCCTGAGCTTATGATAGCCCAGCACGACTTCATCAAACGACGTCTTGCGCTTTTCGATGTCGAGCTCTTCCACCGCAAAGCGTTTGTGCTCGACGATTTCATCATCGCTGAAGTTATCGGGAATATCGATAGACGTTCCCTTGTTCAGCTTCCCTTTTCCGCCCAGATATTTGTCGATGGAGATCGCTGCGTTCTTCCCGTCCGCAATGGCTTGAATAACGGTATCCGGCCCGCGCACGACGTCTCCGCCTGCAAATACGCCCGGCATGGTCGTCATCATCGTTTGGTAGTCCACCACAAAAGTGCCCCAGCTCGTCACGCCGATTTCGCTCTTCTTGATGAACGGCAGGTCGGAATACTGGCTCACCGCCGGAATGACTGCGTCTACTTCTACCATGTAGTTGGATTCTTCAATGGGCACGGCTTTGCGACGACCGTTTTTGTCAAAATCTCCCAGCTTCATCTGCTGGCATTCGATCTTGACGACTTTTCCCGCGCGGTTTGCTAGGAAGCGAACCGGAGCGACGAGCTCGATGAGCTCAACGCCTTCATCCAGCGCCGCCTGTACCTCTTCCGCACTTGCGGGCATAGCGTCCTTCGTTCTGCGGTAGAGAATCATGACGCGCTGTGCGCCAAGGCGCAGCGCCGTGCGCGCGGAGTCGATGGCGGTGTTGCCGCCGCCGATGACAGCAACCGTCTGGCCCAGAAGGATTTCCCGCTTGAGATTGACGTCTTTGAGGAAGTTGATGCCGTGCAATACGCCGGCGAGCCCCTCGCCTGCGATATTGATCTTCTCCGGGAATTGCGTGCCAGTTGCGATATAGACGGCGTCATATTGTGCTTGCAGCGCTTTGAAGGTGATGTCCTTGCCGACCTGCGTGTTCAGGTGGATATTGACGCCCGCCTGCGCAATGAGGTCGATCTCGTGCTGCAGCACCTTTTTGGGCAGCCGGTATTCCGGAATGCCGAATGCCAGCACGCCACCCGCAACCGATTCGGACTCGTATACATCTACCTCGTAACCGATTTTCACGAGATAGTATCCGCAGGTCAGGCCGGAAGTGCCGGCACCGACGATGGCAACATGCTTACCGTTTTTGGGAAAAACGATATCCTTGCTGTAGGGCTTTTCGTTCTTGTAGGCATAGTCTGCCACGAATCGCTTGATTTCACAGATGGAGACCGCCTCGTCCAGCGTGCGTCTGCGGCAGTTCTGCTCGCAGGGATGCGTGCAGATGCGCCCGCAAACCGCCGGAAACGGGTTTTCCTGGCGAATGAGGTTGTAGGCGTCGATGAATCTGCCGGCAGCGACAAGGCTCATATACCCCGGCACGTTGATATTCGCCGGACAGGTGTTTTCGCACGGGGAGATAAAGAGCGCTGAGCAAACGCTGGAGCGGCAATATTTGTCGCGAATATGCTCCTCGTATTCCTCGCGGAAATAGCGGATGGTGGAAAGCACGGGGTTTGGCGCGGTTTGGCCAAGGCCGCACATGGCGGTATCCTTGATCGTCTCGCCAAGGTCTTCGAGCAGCTCGATGTCGCCTTCCTCGCCTTCGCCGCGCGTGATGCGCTCGAGAATCTCGAGCATGCGCGTGGTGCCGATGCGGCAGGCTGCGCACTTTCCGCAGGATTCGTCGCGGATGAAGTCCATGAAGAAGCGCGCTGTATCCACCATACAGGTGTCCTCGTTCATAGCGATGAGGCCACCGGAGCCCATGATCGCACCGAGCGACTGCAGCGACTCATAATCCGTCGGGGTGTTCAGGTTATCCCGCGTGACGCAACCGCCGGAGGGACCGCCGATCTGCGCGGCTTTAAACTTTCTGCGATCGCGCAATCCGCCGCCGATGCTGAAGAGGATATCGCCCAAGGGTTTCCCGATCGGCACCTCGATGATACCGGTGTTCACCACGTCGCCCGCAAGCGCGAATACCTTTGTGCCTTTGCTTCGCTCCGTGCCGAAGGAAGAGTACCATTCTCCGCCCTTGAGCAGAATCTCGGGAATGCTCGCAAAGGTCTCCACGTTGTTGATGATGGTTGGCGACTTGAACAACCCACTCTGGAACGGGAACGGCGGCTTCTGCCTCGGCTCGCCGCGGCAGCCTTCGATGGAAGCCATCAGCGCCGTCTCCTCGCCGCAGACGAATGCGCCTGCGCCGATGCGGATCTCGAGATCAAAATTGAACCCGCTGCCGAATACGTTCTCTCCCAGCACGCCGCGCGCGCGCGCCTCCTCGAGCGCTTTTTCCAGCCGCTCGATGGCCAGCGGATATTCCGCACGCACATAGACGTAGCCTTTGCTCGCGCCGATGGCATAGCCGCCGATCATCATGCCCTCGATGACCGTGTGCGGGTCGCCCTCCAACATGCTGCGGTCCATAAACGCGCCGGGGTCGCCCTCATCCGCGTTGCAGACGATATATTTGCGCTCACCCGGGGCATCATGCCCCGCCTGCCATTTCACGCCGGTGGGGAATCCCGCGCCGCCGCGCCCGCGCATGCCGCTGCGCTTGACCTCGTCGATGACCTGCTGGGCCGTACGTTCGTTGAGCGCCTTTGCAGCGGCGAGATACCCGTCCCGGCTGATATAGGCATCCAAGCTGTCGTATTCGATGACGCCGCAGTTTCTCAGCGCAATGCGCACCTGTTCTTTGAAGAAATCCATGTCGTCGATCTTCGGAACCCGCTTTTTCAGCGATTCGTCATAGAAGGTGTATTCCTCCAGAATTTCGCCGCGGACGATGTGCTTTTGCACAATGCTGCGCGCAATCTCCGGCGTAAGTCTTGTATAAAAAACGCGCTCGGGCAGAATCAGCATCACCGGCCCTACCGCGCAGGTTCCGATGCAGCCCGTTTCCCGCACGATCACCTGCTCGCGCATACCGATACGGCTGAGTTCATCGACCACTGCGTCGCGCACATCCCCGCAGTTGGAGGAGACGCACCCTGCGCCGCCGCAAACGAGAATCTGATACCGGCTTTTCGCGGTTTCATCCTGATACGCCTGCTTGATCTGCGCAAGATCAGAAAATGTTTTTACCATAGTTGCACTCAAAATACTCACCCCTCTCAATAGCGCGAGAGAATCGCGTCGAGCTTGTTGATGTTTACCTGCTTGAAGACCACATCGTCGATCATCATCGCAGGGGCGAGCCCACAGGCGCCGATGCAGCGCGCAACCTCAAAGGTGAACTTGCCGTCCGCGGTCGTCTCGCCGATCTCCACATTGAGCGTCTTGTGCAGCGCGTCGACGATCTTTTTTCCGCCGCGCACATAGCAGGCCGTGCCCAGGCACACGCGAATCGTATGCTCTCCGCGCGGCTTTGTGGAGAAAAAGGAGTAAAAGGTAACCACCCCTGAAATCTCCGAGAGCGGTTTGTTCAGCGCCCCCGCGATATGCTGTTGCAGTTCGAGCGATAGGTGTCCGTAGAGTTCCTGCGCGATGTGTAGAATCTGAATCAGATTTCCGTCTTTGTTACGGTAGAGATCGATGATTTGATCGAGTTCGGAGAACGGTTCCATGCTGTCTTGCTGACAGCAGCTGCAATGACCTTGTGCGTTGCTCATTTCACAGCCCCTCTTTTCAGTTGTATAGATGTGTTCGGATGTGTTCGATCTGATTTGACTAGCATCATCGTATCAAAGAAATGTCATCATATTATGAGCATGCCAGAGATTTTTTCAGCAATTTTCGAGTTTTTTTCGTTGTTTCGCCCGTTTTTGGCGTTTTCACACACAATTTCAACACAATTCTCCGCGTTCATTGTTGTCACATAGTAGCCTTATCTCAACTACACAACATACACGATCCGGCGCGTCGGAAATGCGGCAAAAAGCTCCGGTCAGTTTTGCATAAACCTTAAATTTTTTTCTAAAAATCCAGCGTCCCTGACATGCAATAGTGTTGTCTTTTATTACAATGTATGTTACGATTAAATCGTGTGATGAGAATTTTAAAGTAACTCGTCGAATGTCTAAACGTGAAAGGAGCGTTCAAATGCGTAAGATCTCTTCTATTCTACTGACCCTGCTCATTGTGCTCTCAATATTGGGAGCTTGCTCGCCCCTAAGTGAAGCCGCCGCACCAGCTGCGGCTGAAGTTGACGCCGCGCCACAGCCTGTGGCAAATCTCCCAAGCCCCATGACAAGCTATGCAAGCCTTAAAGAAATGCTCGCAGCTGCTCAGGGCATCAATATGATGGATGTCCCCGTCGGGGCGACCAACGTTTCCTATGACACCATCACCGGAGGAGAAGTTTCACCCATCGCGCAGATTTTATTCCAGTTCGAAGGAAACGACTATACCTACCGCGCTGCTGTCTGTCAGACGGATGCTGCTATGAAGGATATAGCCGGTGTGTATGACCAGTTTGCTGCGCACAAAGACGTAGTCACAGACCCGAACTCAACCACGGGTGGCATTTACGGTCTGGAGTATAGCGATGGCAGCACGCTTGGGCTTGCTACATGGTTTTATGCGCCAACGCTGTGCCAGTACTCGCTCTTTACGACGACCGGCTGCGGTGTTGACCAGAAGATCGAGGAAGTCGTGGATTACCTGCTCCCGATCACCATGGCAGTGGACGGCACACCCCTGATGCTGCCGCAGACCACAATGACGCCGGACTCTTTCAATGCTGTCGGCACGGTAGAGGGCACGGTGGTGAGTCTCGCGGAAAACGCGATTATCATCAATATGGAGAACGGCAACACGCTGACATTCCTGCTGTCTAACATCGTATCCGTCGATGTAACGGCAGGAGATCAAGTTTCGATCGATTATTCCGGGAATATTCTGGAAGCACCTGAGGTGGTGGCTATCACCGTGACAGATAAGGTCGCCACGCAAATCAGCGGCGTTGTGACGCAGCATGACAACAAGATGGTATACGTCAAAACGGCTACGGGCAACGTCTACGGCTTCCTGCTGACGGACAAAACGCTTGTCTCCGGCAAAGCAACGGTCATCACGACCAACGCAGAAGTGAAGGTGACCTATACCGGAGACATTCTGACGCATCCTATTGTTACGGTAGTA
>JAUYTF010000377.1 GCA_030695285.1 Eubacteriales bacterium
GGTCTTCCTTCGGGGTCTCCGGCGTGAGCTTTGTGTAGCGCTCCATGACCTGCGCGGGCGCGGTTGCCTGCAGGAGCGAGAGCATATCAAGCGCGAGCTCCTCGCTGTCCATGACCTCGTCCTTGATCGAGCCGAGGTAAGCCAGATGCTTTGCCAGCTCCTGATCTTCCAGCTTTGGCCAGAGCATACCGGGGGTGTCCATCAGCTCCAGATACGGCGTAATCTTCACCCATTGTTTGCCGCGCGTCACGCCGGGTCTGTCCCCCACCTCCGCTCGGCTTTGACCGGCGATGCGGTTGATCAGCGTGCTTTTGCCAACGTTCGGTATGCCGACGATCATGCAGCGCACAACCTTATTCACACCTTTTTGCTTCATCGCGTCTACGCGGGGTTTTGCCGCCTTTTCGATCAATGCCACGGCGATCTTCTTTGCCGAGCCGCCTGTCGCGCTGATGCCCGCAGCCTCAATGCCGCGGCGGTTGAAGTGCGAGATCCATCGTTTCGTGGCATTGGAGTCTGCAAGATCGCTCTTGTTGAGCAGCACCACGCGCGATTTTCCGGCAAAGAGGTCGTCAAAGTCGGGATTGCGCGAGGCCAGCGGCGCGCGCGCATCCAGAATCTCGACCACAACGTCGATCATTTTTAAGTTTTCCTGCAGCATGCGGCGGGTTTTCGTCATATGCCCCGGATACCAGTTGATGGCAGGCATGATTCATTTCCTCCAAATATGGAAAAACCCCGGTGCCTGTTTCGGCAGAGGGGTTTGATCCCGTTTGTTTGTTTTAGTCGTTCTTCTTCTCTTCGATGCGCTCGCGGATCTTCGCAGATTTACCGGAGCGTTCGCGCAGGTAGAAGAGTTTGGCGCGGCGCACAACGCCGTGACGGACGAGTTCGATGCGGCCGATACGCGGGCTGTTGTACGGGAAGGTTCTTTCCACGCCGACGCCGTAAGAGATGCGGCGAACGGTGAAGCTCTTGCGCACGCCGCCGCCCTGAATCTTGATGACGACGCCTTCGAAGTTCTGAAGGCGCTCGCGGGTGCCTTCGATAACCTTCACGAATACGCGAACGGTGTCGCCAACCTCTAGCACCGGCAGATCCGTGCGCAGTTGTTCTTTTTCAAGTTCCTGAATGATGTTCGACATTTTGAAATATTCTCCTTTCAGTTTGCCAGGCGTTCATACTTCAAAAGCAGAACAGAGGACCGCCCGATGTCACGAGGGCGATTATACCACATTCGCCGTTGCCATTGCAAGCCGTTTTTCTAGATATTATGCGGGTTCCGGCTCGGTTTGCGCTGTGGCTTGCGCGGCAGGATGCCTTGCGTTGTACACGTACCAGAGCGTGATGACCGCAACGACGATCACCCCGCCGATGAGCGACCAAAGCCCGGGGTTCTCCCCCGCAAAGAGAAACACCCACACGGGGTTTAAAAGCGGCTCCAGCACCGCAAGCAGAGAGCAGGTCAAAAGCGGCGCGCGCTTGATGGCGATGCTGTAGAGCACATACGCCAGCCCGATCTGGAAGACGCCGAGGATCAGAATGCCGCCGATGGCCTGCGCGGTAAACGCGGGGCGCGTGGCAAAAAGCACCGGAAGACCGATGATGGCGGTGAGAAACTGCCCCTGCATGATGCCGCTGGCGCGCGTCTGATCGGAAACGCCCTCGCTTGTGATGAACATGGCGGCAAAAAACATGCTGGAAATGATCGCCACGATGTCGCCCGCGAGATGTCCTTTGCCCATCTGGCCGATGAAGCAGAGGGATACGCCGAGGATCGTGATCGGCACCACAGCGATATCGAGCGGGCGCAGCTTTTTCTTCTGCACAAACGCGATGTAGAGCAGCACATAGACCGGCGCGCAGTATTGAATCACGATGGCGTTGGCCGCCGTGGTCATCTTGTTTGCCGCGACAAACGTGGTGCAAACGCCAGCAAGCGCAAGCGCGATCTTCACCGTGTCCTTGTTAAACACAGGTTTGATGCCGCGAAGGCGCAGATAAGCATACATCACCAGCCCGCCGATCAAGCCGCGCAGACCTGCAATCGCAAGCGGGTTCCACGGAACAAGCTTGATGAAGATGCCGCCGATGCTCCAAAGCAGGGCGGTAGCGATCATGGCGAGGGTGCCTTTTGTGGTCTCTTTCATACGTGTTGTCGCCGAGATTCGGCGAGTCTCCTTATTAAAAGACAATTCTTTACAGGACTGTCATTCGTTCGATCCTGTTATTTTCACTTCTATTGCATGCCGGGCACAATCCGGCGCTTTGATCCAGTCGTTCATTGCCGCGTCAGAGCCAAGCGTCGTTGAGCGCTTCGATCTGATCGGATATTATGCGCTAAAGCCAAGCGTCGTCCGGCGCTTCGATCTGATCGGATATTATGCGCTAAAGCCAAGCGTCATCCGGCGCTTCGATGGTCTCGCCCTTCTCGGTCGACTCGCTCATCAGATCCGGACGATTCAGCGCGGTCTTGAGCCTAGCTTGTTCCTGCCGCCAAGCTTGAATCTTTGCGTGGTGGCCGCCCAGCAGAATCTCCGGCACGTCCATGCCGCGAAAACTCGCAGGTCGGGTATACTGCGGATACTCCAGCAAATCGTCGGAAAAAGACTCGTCAGCCGCGCTGTCTTCGCTGCCCAGCACGCCCGGAATCAGGCGGCTCACGCAGTCGATAAGCACCATCGCGGGCAGCTCACCGCCTGTGAGCACATAGTCGCCGACGGAGATTTCGTCGTCGATGATCTCCATCACGCGCTCGTCCACGCCTTCATAGTGCCCGCAGAGCAGCACCAGACGGTCTTCTTCGGACAATTCCCGCGCGATTTTTTGGTTGAGCGTGCGCCCACGCGGCGTCATGAGGATGCGCCTTGCGCTGCCGCCCTCCAGCACCGCGTCCATGCAGTCGTAGATCGGCTGCGCCATCATCACAAGCCCCGCACCGCCGCCGAAGGGATAGTCGTCGGCCTTTCGGTGCTTGTTGTCCGTGTAGTCGCGGATGTTGTGCAAGCGGATGTCGATGAGTCTGCTTGCCTGCGCGCGCCCGAGCATGCTCGCCGAGAGCACACCGTCGAACATCTCCGGAAAGAGCGTGAGGATATCAATCCGCAAAACAGCCGACCTCCTCAAGCACTTCCGCGTCAAATACGATGCGCCCTTTATCCACGTCCACCTCGCGCAGCAGCTTTTTCAGTGCTGGCACGAGCAGCTTGCCGTTCTCGATCTCGTAGACATCATGCGCGCCTGTCTCCAGCACGTCAGTCAACTTGCCGTATGCTTTGCCGTTGGTGTCAAACGTCTCGCAGCCGATAAGATCCACGATAAAATATGTATCTTTGCTGAGCTTCACGGCGTTTTCGCGCGTCACGCAGAGATAGAGATTCTTTAGCGTCTCCACGCGCTCGACGGTGTCGTAGCCTTCCAGATGCAGTAGCACCGCATCCGGTAAAAAGCGCGCGCTCGTTACCGCAACAGGCGCAAATGCGCCTGCCGTTGTTTCGAGATATGCCGTTTTTAGTAGGCGGAATCGGGCCGGATCGTTCGTGAGCGGGATGATTTTGACATCTCCATGCACGCCATGCGCGCGGACGATCTGGCCGACGCGCAAATAATCGTTCTTCAAATCGTGATACCTTGTGCAGTTTTCTTTTGGAACGTGGACGAGCGGGCATTACTGCTCGACGATATCGACCATGTACTTCTTGTCTTCGCGGACGCTGGCGGCCTTGACGACCGTACGGATCGCCTTGGCGATGCGCCCCTGCCTGCCGATGACCTTGCCCATGTCGCCGGGAGCTACGGAGAGGGAGATCACGACCGTGTCCCCTTCCTCCCGCGATTCGACCTTGACGGAGTCCGGCTCATCAACGAGGTTTTTCGCGATGAAGCGTACGAGTTCCTCCATCATGCTTGCCTCACACGATTGCGCCGCTCTTTTTTAGCAGCGCACGAACAGTGTCCGTCGGCTGCG
>JAUYTF010000384.1 GCA_030695285.1 Eubacteriales bacterium
GACTACAACATCTTCTCCCGCCTTGGCGCCGAACTCAGGCCCGGCATGATCTGGGTCAGCAGCGGCGCGACCGAAGTCGGCCGCCTCGACTACATCCGCCGCAACGGAAAAGAGCTCACGGGCGATCGCGAGGAGATCAAGGCGGACTACGCTTCGCAGGGGCAGACCATCCTCATGATGGAATACCGCCGCTATATTCCGGATCGCTACAGCGTGCGCCAGCTCCTAGTGGAGCACACGCACTTCAACGACGAGGAGAAGCGCAAGCACATCCGCGGCTTTCTGCTGCGCGCCGCAAAGCAGAACGCAATCCCGATCGTGAACTACAACGACCCCGTGAGCATTGAGGAGATCCGCAAGATGGAACTCGCGAACCTTCGCAATCAGGGGGAGACGGTCGTGGAATGCATCGACAACGACGAGACGGCCTCCGTCATCTGCTCGCTGGTGCACGCGCGAAATCTCGTGATTCTCACGAGCGCGGACGGCATCTATCGCGACCTGAACGATCCGAGCACGCTTGTGCCCGTTGTGGAAGGGAAGAACGCGGACGAGATCATCGAACAGATCGACGAACTATCGGACAGCTGCGTCGGCACAAGCCGCCCCGGCTCCAACGGCGCACGGGCGAAGCTGGACTTCATCAAGCAGCCCATCCGCGAGGGCACGACGGTGTACATCGCAAACGCGCAGCAGCGCATAGCGGACTTGCTCAACGGCACAGGCCACTGTACAGTTTTCCGCATACGATAACCGAAAAACAATAAACATTTATTGACAAACAATAAATTTAGCGATAGACTGTCGTCAGAAAAGACGATGGTCTATTTGTTTTCACGGTTTTTTTAAGATCGAACGAAAGATTCAGTTTGGAGGAAAAACGATAGCATGAAAAAAAGCAACCGATTTTTAAAATCTATTTGGAGGAAAAACGATAAGATGAAAAAAAGTAGCCGATTCTTGAATCTATTTGTACAAACGGGTATCGTGATTGGCATGCTCGCGGGCGTTGCGTTGTTGGTGAGTATCCTTTTGGTGCAAATGCCGGTCGTGAGCGATTTTTTCGCGCGCGAAAGCAAGCCGGAGATCTACGCAATCCTCTCCGGCATCATCGCCACGCTCTGCATCCTCGGCGGCGAATTCATCGCCGTGACGCTGTTTTGCATGATGCGCACGCTGGAAAGCGATCCGTTTGTGCAGAAAAACGTAACCGCGCTCAAGCGCATGGGCTTTATCGCGCTCGCTATCGCGCTATTGGGGCTCTCCACGCTCTTGCTGCATCCCGTGCCGCTCGCGGTGATCGCCGCGCTGCCCGTCGCCATGTGCGGGTTGTTTTCTCTTGTACTCAGCCGCGTGTTTGCGCAGGCGGTTGCATACAAGCTGGAAAACGACCTCACGGTTTAGCGGGGTGATGGTATGATTCAGGTCAATCTGGACGTGATGATGGCAAAGCGCAAGATGAGCCTCAATGAGCTGGCAAAGCGCATGGACATCTCGCTGGCAAACCTCTCGATACTCAAAAACAACAAGTGCAGGGCGATTCGCTTTCATACCCTCAGTAGCCTCTGCGAGATCCTCGAGTGCGAGGTGGGCGATATCCTCGCTTATGCGAAAGGAGACGAACCCGATGGAACAGAATCCGATCTTGACTGACGCGCAAGGCGCAAACAAGCGCGCGCCGCTGACCCGTCCGCAGCTCTGGCTGCTGGGCGGAGCGATCCTCATCGGCGTCGCGTTTGAAATTTGGACCGAGCAGGATTTTCACTTATTTTACTCCGTCTTCTGGCTCGTGACGCTAGGCGTTTTCGTGGTGTTCAACTTCAAGCGTGTGATCGCAAACAAGACCGTGCTTGCGCTCATCGTGCCGGCGTTGGCGCTTAGCGGCATCCTGATGTTTGACTATATGCACGATGAGCTGCTGGGATTTACGTCGCTTGCCATCCCCGCGCTGCTGATCACCATCGGCGTGTTCACCACGCAGGAGATACAATTTAAGCGCGAGGGCAAGGCTGTGCTCAGCGTGCTGCGCGCGGTGTTCGTGAAGCCCTTTACTGCGATTGGGACGTATTTTCGCGCCTATGCGGGAGTGCTCGGCGGAAAAGACCGTGCGTCGTCTCGCCAAGGTTGGATCGGACTCGTCATCGGTCTGCCGCTGATGATTGTCGTGCTCGCGCTGCTCTCCGGCGCGGATGCAGGCATGCAAAAGCTGCTCGGCAGCGGGATAGAGAACGCCAATTTATGGAAATGGTTCTGGCGCGTAGTTGTGGTATTTCTCATGAGCATGCTCTTTTATTCGCTGTTTTACAACCTCACCTGGGGAAAGAAGGACGCGGACTTAGCCCCCGTTCGCCAGAACTGGAAGTTCGCCGGCCCCGGCGTGGTCATCGTGCTGCTGCTTGCGGTCTATGCGCTGTTTACCTATGTGCAGTTTACCTATCTCTTTGGCAAAACGCTGCCGGTCGACCTGACCTACAGCGAATACGCGCGGGACGGCTTTGAGCAGTTTCTCGCGGTAACATTGATCAATTTCGCGTTGCTGGGGCTCAGCCTGACAAAAAGTGAGCCGGGGCGGGCGATCAAAGTCTTACAGACGCTGCTGCTCGCCGCAAGCGGAATCATACTTGCCTCCGCGGCCTGGCGCATGCTGCTGTATGTGGGTGCCTACGGGCTGACCATCCGCCGCGTACTGCCACTTTGGCTGATGCTCTACTTCGCGTTTCTTGCGGTAGTGGGCGTGTTTCGCGTCTATCGCGAAAAAACCCCGTTCTTGCGCATCGGCGCGCTCGCGCTGGTCTATTGGTACGCGCTGTTTATCTGTATCGATTGGAACACGGTGATGTACAACTTCAATCGCACCCTTGGATAAGGGTGGATAATAGAGAATCTACTTTTCTAAAGAGAAAAGTAGCAAAAGAGCTTCTCGTTTGACACGGGAAGCTCTTTGTGAGTTTCTGTTTCTGCTTTTTTAAGAAAGCGAAGATTGAATCTCCAACGCTTTTGCGTATGCCTCTTTCTTC
Source organism: Eubacteriales bacterium (assembly GCA_030695285.1). GTDB lineage: Bacteria > Bacillota > Clostridia > Christensenellales > CAG-138 > UBA7703. The sequence goes on from JAUYTF010000384.1 coordinate 3,018, forward strand.
GGCACACCGCAGGCGCTTGCCGCTTCGGCGGCGGCATCGCGGACGGAGAGGCCGGAGGAGAGCAGATTCTTGAGCAAGGTTTCTAAGTCGGGGGTGTCCGCGGCGTTTACCATCGCGCGGCAGCGGACGCAGAGCACGCATTCCCCGCGCGGCGCGGTCTCCTCATAGCGCGCGGCCAGCTCGCTGAGTGTTCCGCGGACTGTCTCCTCGTGCATCTTGGTCAGCTCCCGCAGCACAGCCGCATCAAGGTCACCCAAGCCTTCCAGCAGTACGGTCAGCGTCGCGTGGACGCGGTTCGGGCTTTCGTAAAAGATAACAGTGTGATCAAGGCGCTTGAGCTGCTCGATCATCGGCTTTTGCGCCTTTTTTTCGCGCGGGAAAAAGCCGAAAAACGTAAACGGCATGGCGGGTAGTCCGCTCATCACCGCCGCCATGAGCACGGAGGAAGCGCCGGGCAGCACGCTATATGGCAGGTTGTGCGCAATGCAGGCGGAAATCAGCGCCTCTCCGGGGTCGGAAACGCCCGGCATGCCCGCGTCGGAGACGTAGACCACCGTTTCACCAGCCTTCAGTCTCGCCACGACTTCCTGCGCGCGCTGGCGTTCGTTTTCGCGATAGCAGCTGATGAGCGGCTTTTTGATGCCGATGTGATTGAGTAGCGTCAGCGTCCTGCGCGTGTCCTCGCAATAGACCGCGTCGCAGTTTGTCAGCGCCTCGCGCACGCGCGGGGTGAGGTCGCCTAAGTTGCCGATCGGGGTGGCGCATAACAACAGCATGGGCGTTACCGTACCGTCCGCAGGTTCTCGCCCGTGAGGTGCAAAACCTGCGTGGTGTTAACATCATATAGACGGCTTGCTAAACGATCGCCATACTTTGTCTGCAACCCCCTCAAATCAAGATTTGTAATACATACAGTGGGTAAATTCTGTAGCACACGTTCATTTATTACAGCAAACAACCATTCTGTTGATACATTTGGGATAATTGGCTCACTACCTAAATCATCTAAGATGAGAAGAGGAAGGGAGTGAAGCACCTTCACATGTTCGGTATGATTTCGAATATCATCAAATACTTTTTGCGTGAATGCATAGGCTGTGATTCGCAAACTTTCTATGCCTTGTTCCACTGCGGAATGAGCAATTGCATTTCCAAGAAATGATTTGCCTAAGCCGGGCGATCCATAAAGCAGAATATTCGGCTTCAGGGGATTAGGTAAAGAAATAGCGTAGTTCTCGCATACTGTTTTTGCTGCAAGGGTTCTTCTTCTCTGTTCGGCAGATAGATAGATGTCTTCAGAGAAGTTACGAAAAACCTCTCTATCATTAATACCATCAGACCCACGTAATTTCTCGCGTAAAAGCAATCTACAAGAGCATGGTTTCTTAGATGCTCCAGTAAAACCAGTGTCTTGGCAAGACGTGCATCTATACTGAAGTGTTAACGCAGAAGGACGCAAACCAATAGACGCTAAAAGACTTTGCTCCTCCAGCGAAATTAACTCTAATTCTTGTTTTGCTTTATCGGCTGTGATTGCACGTTTGCCAATCTCAGAGAATAGTCTAGCGCGCGCAACATCCAACTCTTTTAATCGTGGCGCAAGTTGATAGGCTTGCTCGATGCGTTTCTCGAGTGAAGCCCTCTCCTTCGAGCGAATTTTCGCGTAATAGTTCTCCAAGGATTCGTTTATCATAATAAGTCCTTGTCTAGATCCACGAGAATTCGATTGATCTGTTCATCAGTTAGCTCGTTTTGTGCATAATCGACCTTAGGCTGCTTTGCGGAATACCCCTGCGGGCGGGACTGCATCCGCGCGCGTGCGGCTTCTATCGAGGTGATGCCCGCGTCGTGCCAGTCGTTCCAGAGTTTTTTCATCATACCGAAGGGCTCGTTTGCGCCTCTGCACTGCTCCGCGCCAAAGAGCAGCAGCTCGCGCGGCATGGCGTAGGCTTTCAGATACATGCTGATCTGTGCGCGCTGGGTGCGCGTGGCTGGCTCTTGCTTTCCCGCGCGCTCAAAGACGAGGCGCGCAAACGCCTGCTCTTCGGCGGTCTTTGCGTCCGCCCGCTCCATCTCCGGCTGGCTCGTCTGTCCGTCCTTTCGGAAATTCTCGAGCAGCTCGTCCAGGTAGACGAAGTTCGGCGTGCCGCTGACTGCGAGTTTGGGGAGCGCGGATAGAATCGCCTCTGGCGTGAATCCCCATTCCGTAACCCACTTGTCGTAAAATGCGGTTTCGGCCTTGGTGGGCTTGCGCTGCTTGTTCCATTGCCTCAGAATCTCGCTCGCGCCGTGCTTTTTGAGCTCATACTTCGCGAGGTGAGCGCGCGCGGCATCCCGCGTCCAAACGCCCGCCTCAGACCAGGAGCGTGCGACCGCGTCGATGTAATTTACCGAAACGCGCCGTCCTTTTTGATCCATACAGTGGGAGACGAGTTCCAGCACGGCCTCTTCGTCCAGCCCGTAGACTTCGATCCAATCATACACATGCTTGAGCTCGCGAAAATCAAACTGGCGCGGGGCGATCAGCGAGCCAAGCGCAGAGACGAGCTTGGCATATTTGCCCGGCACTACGCCGCCTGCCTCGCTTGGCTCGGTGTCGAGATATTCCACGATCAGCGGCGCTTCAGCGCGGATGCGGACTAGGCCCTGCTGCTGCCAGTAAACATATGCCTCCGTGACCGCAGCGTCGGAAAGTCCCAGCGCGTCGCCCAGAGAAGTTTCCGCGCCCGCGCCCGCATAACAGAGCATCAGGCCGTAGAGATACACACGCACGCAAAGCTCGCTTGCGTGCGGCAGATAATCCAGAATAAAGCGGTTGTCCACGGGCGTGAAATTTCTACGCGCCGTGTCGAGGGAAAAGCGTACGATCATATGCGTCAGAGTCTTTCCGGTGCGAAAAAGCACCTGCGCTCTTACGATAAATGCAGCGCGATTGAGGAGAGCGTGTTGCTAAACCAGGTGTAGCCGAGGTCGACAACGGGCAAAACGCCAAGTGCCATGAGCATACCGGCCAATATCCAGAGCAGGAACAGATCGATCAGCACGAGAAGAACCTTCCAAAACACGCCGACTTGAGAACCGGCGCTCCTGCTTTTGCGCTTTCGGACAAAGAGCGCTTTGCGCGGTCTGCGGAAGGAACGCTCACGCTCCAGCGAAGGCAGGCCGGACAAGAGCGCTGCATCTTTTGCAAACGCACCGCGCGCGGAAAACGCTTCCGGGTCTGGCACAGCATCGTCCGGCACACCCGTGCTTTCTGGCGCGCCGCTGACGAGGCGCAGCAGGCGGATTTCCCGCTCGGTGATCTCCCGAATCCGCACAGGGATGTCGAAATCCTCTGTGCGCGCGAGAATTTCTTCATAGAGCGTGAGAAACGTCTGCTTCACCGCGCTTTTTGCGAGGGAGTCGGAGGACAGCGCCTTGTGTGCTGCGGCATAGACGCCGTGCCCATACTCCTGATAAACCGCGAGAAACGCCTCTCGGTCACCAAAATGAATGCGGTTTTGCAAGTCATTCGTGATCATGGGTCCATCCCTTCGCGAAATACGTGCGCTGGTATCAGCAGCCGGATACATCCCGACTATTCTATCATGGCGTGGCAGAGTTATCAGCAGCCGGAAACATTCTTATTATTCTATCATGGTGTGGCAAAAAAGAAAATACAAGCTCATGAAAACATCGCGCGCTGGCATGTTTCTAGCCGTTCTGTGACTTTATCAGTTGACAGATAATACAGAGGTTGATAGAGTAACAGTAACTTCTACTGATAATAGAATCAGCTGTATGGCGGAATTTCACACAAGAGCTGTTTTTTAGCGGCAGAAGGAATCGAGACAAGGGTGAGTAACAACACAACGCCGTGAAGAAGGCAAAAAAACGGTTATAAAGTTGTAAAATTGTTGAGAAACGGCGTGTATGATGAAAAGTGATACAGTGGTATAGATTACGAATGCAAAGCATGGGATTGCAGCAAAAAGAAAGCGTGTAACGCGGCGACGGCGGGCAGATCGCATGGCAATATTGCCGTCTGTGAGAAAGCGTTGATACTAATTTGAACTGTTACATGCGAACGGACACGATCAAGAATTTTTGGAGGTCACAATATGGACTATCAACTGGACTTACAGCAAGCGAATGGCTTTCATCTGCTCGACTGGTTCGCATCCGGAGCCGAGGAAGTTGCCGCGCATAAAAAATATCTCAACGACATCAATGTCTTTCCCGTAGCGGACGGGGACACCGGAACCAACCTCTCCACAACGCTGCGCGCCATGGTGGAAAAGCCCGCGCGCGCGAGCTCCTTTGCCGGCATGCTGCAGGGCATCTCCAAATCCGGCATTGAGAGTGCGCGCGGAAACTCCGGCATCATCTTCGCTTCGTTCGTCAACGGAATTGCGCTGGAATGCCAGCCCGCCGAAGCGGTTGATGTGCGGGAGTTTTCCAGCATCGCATACCGTGCGGTCAAGCATCTTTACGAAGCGGTAGACCATCCCGTGGAAGGGACGCTCATGAGCGTCATTCGCGATTGGGCAAGTTTTCTGGAAAACAACAAAGACCGCTTCTCCGGGTTTCGGGAACTGTTTTCCAGCGCCTATCAAAGCGCGTTCTCTTCGCTTGAGAAGACGAAAGAGCAGATCAAGGTGCTCAAAAAACACAACGTTGTGGATTCCGGCGCGGCGGGCTTTGTGCGATTTTTACAGGGCATCAATTTAACATTCTCCCGCCAGCGCTCCGTTGAGATGAAAGAGGAGGCGCAAAGCGTGCCCGTTATCACCGGCGAGGAAGAAACCGCGTTCCGTTATTGCGTAGAGGCGCTTGTGGATATATCCGACTATCATGAGCGGAGCCATGCGGCATTGAAGGAGAAGATCAAGCACGAGCTGAGCTACTTGGGCGACTCGCTGATCGTCAACCATCTCGACGGCAGGTTGAAGGTGCACATTCACACAAACAATCCGGAACTGGTGATGGAGCGCCTCGCGCAATACGGCCCGTTTATCGATCAGAAGGCGGACGACATGGCGCTGCAAAGTCGCCTTCGCTCGATGGCGCAGGGCGGCATCGGGCTGCTGACTGACTCTATTGCCGACATTCCCGATGACTACAAGCTGGAGCGCGCGATCTCCACGCTGCCCATGGGCGTAATGATCGACGGCAGCGCATACCTCGACAAGTTTACCATGCAGCTCGAGCAGCTCTTTCCGCGCATGGGGCAAAAGGAGGGGTATCCCACCAGCTCGCAGCCGGAACCGGGCCGGATTCAGGCGTTGCTCTCCGCGCTGACAGAGCAGTTCGACTCCTTGATTGTGCTGAGTGTTTCCGATCGGCTCAGCGGAACCTATCAGGCGCTGGTCAAGGCCGCAAGCGTGATCGCGCCGGATAAGAAGATCACGGTGATCGACACCAGGCTCAATTCCGGTGCACAGGGGCTGCTGGTCAGAGCCGCTGCAGAGATGGTTGCACAGGGGCTGCCGCATGAGCAGGTGGTGGAGCGCATCAAGCAGATGATCCCGCGCACGAAGATCTATGTCTGCCTCAATACGCTTGCGTATGCCGTCCGTGGCGGGCGTGTTCCCGATACCATCGGCAAGGTGGGCATCAAACTGGGGCTTCGCCCCATCATGACGCTGGACAGCAGCGGAAACGGCGCGGCGTTTGGCGTGGCGTTTAGTCAGGCCGGGCTCACGAAGAAGATAATAGGGCTTGTTCAAAAGACCAAACAGCGCAAGGGGATTCAGGCGTACAGCATCGTGCATGGCGGCAACCTCGCGCTTGCCAAAGAGTATGCCGATAAGATTGCCCGCATCACCGGAAAGGCCCCCGCGTTTATCACGGAGATTTCCTCGGTCGTTGCGCTGCATGCAGGCCCCGGCACCGTGGCGGTCTGCCTCGTGGAGGGTGCGGTGTAATCCGCGTGCGGCGAATGAATCAAAATGACTGAAACGAGAAAGGAGAATGCCACATGACAACGGCTGCCATCGTCATATTTGTCTATTTCTTTGCGCTCTTTGTGGCCGGCACATTGCTGAAAAACAACAGCATCGTGGACATCGGCTGGGGTATCGGCTTTGTGATCCTCGCGTGGATCTTATTTTTCCTGCGACTGCCGGCAACGCTGGCGCGCGTGAGCATCACGCTGCTGGTCTCTCTCTGGGGGCTCCGGTTGTTTTACCACATCCTCAAACGCAACCACGGAAAGCCAGAAGACTTCCGCTATGTCGCGTTCCGCAAGGCATGGGGCAAGTGGGTCGTTCCCCGTGCGTTTTTGCAAGTATATATGCTGCAAGGCGTGCTGATGTTTTTCATCGCGCTGCCGTTTATCCTGCTGGAAGGCGGTCAGGCGCAGGTCAACTACCTGCTCTTTGCGCTGGGGATTCTCGTGTTTGCCCTTGGGTTCGCGTTCGAATCCGTCGGCGACGCGCAGCTGAAAAACTTCCTGAGTGACCCCGCCAACCGCGGTAAAATCATGAACGGCGGGCTTTGGCGCTTTACGCGGCATCCGAATTATTTTGGTGAGGCGATGCTCTGGTGGGGTATCTTCATGATAGCGCTTGGTGGCGGTGCGCCGCTTTACGCGGTCATCGGGCCCGTCACCATCACGCTGCTGCTCTTATTTGTCTCCGGCGTGCCACTGCTCGAAAAGAGCATGAAGGACAAGCCGGGCTATGCGGAGTACGCCGCAAAAACCAGCATATTTTTTCCGTGGTTTCCAAAAAAATAGTATAGAAAACAAAGGGCGCTTGCGCGCAAATGAAAAAAGAAAATAAATCAAAAAAAGGAGAACGGTATATGAATTTCTCATTCACATGGGCAGGTGTTCGAAATTACGGCATCGCACTGGCGGTCTTTCTCGTGATCGATTTGATCTGGCTGACTGTTATCGCCAAATCTCTCTATGCGCAGCATTTGGGGCATCTGATGGCGCCAAAGGTGCAACTGATCGCGGCGCTGATCTTCTATCTGCTGTTCATCCTTGGCCTGCAGTTCTTCGTGCTGAACCCCGCGCTGCTGAGCGGCAGCTGGAAGACGGCGTTGTTTGCGGGCATGTTCTTCGGTCTTGTGACCTACGCCACGTATGACCTGACCAATCAGGCTACCATGAAAGACTGGCCGGTTTTGATTACGGTGATCGATCTCGTTTGGGGCAGCGTTGTGAGCGGACTGACCGCGCTGCTGAGCTTCTTGATTATCCGCAGGTTCTTCTGATCAAAGAAAATCGTTATTGCGTTGAAATGTTAGAATAGAACGCATAGAATAACAACGCAGAAATGGGGTTAAAGCCCCATTTTTGCATGCTGAATTATGCTATAATTTTCTCATGGAACGGCTGGACGACCTGCAGCATAACGGGCTGATGCTCTATCAGGACACGGACTACGAGCGCTTCAATGCAGACGCGCTCTGGCTCTGCTCGTTTTTACGCCTAAATGCAAAAGATACCGTAATCGAGCTAGGCTCCGGCACGGGCGTGGTCAGCGTGCTCGGCGCGGACAACACAAAGGCGCGCTTTACCGGGGTCGAGCGGCAGCAGCGGCTTGTAGCGCTTGCGCAAAAGAGCGCGGCTTACAATCATCAGGAGACTCGCTTTCTCTGCGCGGATGTAGCCGAGGCACCTGAGCTTCTCGGCCATGGTGCGTTTTCCGCAGCCGTGATGAACCCGCCGTATTTTACCAGCGGGGACAGGGCAAAGAATCCTGCCCGCAGCCTCGCGCGGCACGACGCGGGGAACACGCTGATTACGTTTCTTTCATCAGGATTTGCGCTGCTGAAAAACGGCGGAAAGTTATTTGTTATCTATCCAGCAAGCGCGCTCGGGGAGCTGTTTGCTTCGCTTGAGCGCGCGCGCCTTACGCCAAAGCGGGTCAGGTTTGTTTACGCAATGGCGGGCGGGCATGCATTGCGCGTGCTCATCGAGGCAAAGAAGGATGGAAAACCGGGGCTGGTGATCGAGCCGCCGGCGTACGCGGCGGATTTGGTATAACAAAACCCGCTCGCGCGGGCTCTGCTGGAAATCTGCTTATGGTTTTTTAAATGCGTTTTTTTCAGCTCGATCAACGAGCTGATTTTTTAACAGCTTCTACTCTGAATCAGCTCAAAGCAAAGGTCAAACACGCTGTCGCGCATATCACGCATGACGCTGCCGATGCTATCATCGGTCACATAGGACATCATCCCTGTCCCGTAGTTGGAGAGGATGCCGATGGCAGCGTACTCAATGCCGAGATCGCGCGCAAGCGGCGCCTCCGGCACCAGTGTCTGGCCGACAATCTGCGCGCCGAACATGCGAAACATCCGCACTTCCGCCGCGGTTTCAAAGCGCGGACCCTCGGTGCAGCAGTAGACGGCGCGACCGGAATAGGGGAGCTTCTTTTCGAGGATGAGATGCTCCAGCGCGTCGTTGAGCGCGGGGCTGAATACGTCCTCCATACCGGTGTGCAGTGCGAGGCGGTGCTCCCGGTCAAATGACAGTGGACGGTTCTTCGTCATGTCGATAAAATCGTTGACGAGGCATACCGTGCCGACTTTGAACCCGTAATCGCACGCGCCGACAGAGGAAAGCCCGATGATATGGGTGACCCCGAGCATATGCATGGCGTAGATATTCGCGCGGTAGTTGATATTCTGCGCGTCATGGCGAAAGAGCACGCCGTGGCGAAAGCGGAATATGACTTCTTGCCCGCATTCGAGCGTCCCGCGGTAAATGACGACATCGCCATATGGCGTGCCGACAACCTCTTCACGGTAGGGCATGGGTAGCGATTCCAAGTTTGTGCCGCCAATGATCGCGTACTTCATAAACCTTATCACCTCTCAAAGACTATACCATAGCGCGGCGAGAAAGTGTATACTGAAAGGACGGTGATCGCATCGCGATTGCGAGCAGATGCCCGCAAAAAACGCATTCATTCCATAAAAGGAGATTTTTCTGCTATGCAAAGAGCTGACCACGATCTTGCTTTTTTATTTCTTTTTGAGAATATCGCCTGGTATGAAAACGGGGCGGTGCGCATTCTGGACCGGCGCATCTATCCCGCGCGGGAGGAGTTTGTTGCCTGCCATAGCCATCAGGAAGTCGCAAAAGCCATCACCGACATGGTCACGCAGAGCTACGGCCCGTTTCATGCGGCAGCGATGGGCATGGCGCTGGCTGCCTACGAGTGCCGCGAAAAAACGGCGGCGGAGCAAAAGGCGCATCTGAAAGCTGCCGCCGATGTCATCGCCAATGCGCGCCCGACCACCGCACGCAAGATGCGCACCTGGACGGACGACTGCGAGCGGGATGCGTTTGCCGCCATCGTTGCAGGAAAAAACGCCTGCGACGCCATCATGGCGGGCGCGCTTGCAAAGTTTTCCCGCCGGTATGACCGCATCGACCGCGAGGCGCGCTATTTTATTGAGAAGATTCCGAAGAACCCGACCATCATGACGCAGTGCTATGGAGACGCGGATGTGGGCATGCTCTTGCGCGCGCTACGCGCGCGCGGCGACGACGCGAAGTTTTTTACGCCCGAGACGCGGCCATATCTGCAGGGCGCGCGCCTGACCGCAAGCGTGATCTGTGACATGGGCTTTGACGTAACGCTGATTACGGACAACATGCCCGGCTATGTGCTGGGCCATAAACACGTGGATATCTTCACCACCTCTGCGGACGTGATCACGCTCGACGGCCACGTGGTCAACAAGGTGGGCACCTTCCAGATCGCCCTCTGTGCCAACTATTACGGCGTGCCTTACTATGTGGCCGGGTTTCCCGACCGCACGCATCCGGACGTCGCCTCCGTGCACATCGAGGAGCGAAACGGGGACGAGGTGCGCCATGCGATGGGCGTTCGCACCTGCAAAGACGGCGTGAAGGGATTTTATCCCGCGTTTGACATCACGCCGCCGGCGCTGGTGACCGGGGTTGCGACGGATGTCGGCGTATTAAAACCCACCCAACTGCGGGACTATCAGCCCGCGGAGTAATCAAGCATTTTACACGCAAAAAAACCGACGGAGGATTTAAGCCGTCGGTTTTGCTGTGCATATGGGTTATCCCACGTACCGGATCTTGATCTCGCGCGTGCTCGGCATCATCATGATCCATGTGTTGCCGGGCTCCAGGCGTAGAATTGTGCCGTCATACAGGATATATGCGGTGGGGTCGTCGAGCGTAGGCCTGCTCCAGCTGCCAAAGACCGCGCGCCCGTTGACAAAATACATGCAGTCTCCCTTTCCCGTGAGCATGACGCTGCGATAGTTAGCATCCAGCGAGGAAACGCGCACATACTGCACGATGAGGTTTTGCACCGCGATGATCTCGTTGACATATCCCAGCACATCGTCCGTCGGCGTGAGGGATTTGCTCACGCCGAGCACTTTTTTGGAGTTTTTGTCGCTGCGGATGAACAGGTTCCTTGCCTTGTCATACGTAAACATCACCCGCTCCGCGTCAGAGCTTGTAAAGGGAATACCCACGCTGTGAATTTCTTTGCCTTTTTCGTAGTTGACGCCGCGCTCAAAGGAAAAGCGGGTTTCGCTGATTTCAGCGGAAAAGGGCGCGTGTTCCTCCACATACGATTGCAGCTTGAAGAAAACCGTATGCTCCTCGATGGCGGTGATCGTTTTGTCGCGGTAGAAATATGCCGCATCATCGTCCGCATACGATGTGCGCAGGCGGATGCCGCTGTCCTCAAGCAACGGATAGCCTTCGGCCGCCAACTCCGGATCGCCAAGCGAAACGTAAAGCCCGCCCCATTCCAGCGCGGTTTGCGCGAGGCAAGCGCGCGAAGTGCGAACGGGACCCACGCGCTCCGGTAGCGTATCGGAAAACAACGCAAGGTAGCGTGTGCTGTGGTCGGTGCGATCCAGCGGAAATTCGTAAACGATATCTGCGAGCATCAGCGCCGTCTGCGGGCGCGCCTGCGCCGCGTTGTCGATTGCCACCAGCACGGGGCGGTAGGCCGCGCCCTCCGGCAGCGGACGACCCGTCGTTGGGGAAATGCCCGCGTCAAACTGCGAAACAGAGGCCGCCTCTTCTGTTTCCGCCGCATCCTGTGTTGTGGCGGCAGCTTCCTCAAGGGCAGGCGTAGCCGTCGCGAGGGGAGACGTGTCGGGATCGATGAGCGCGTCTGTCACCACCACGATCTCCGCGTCGCCTGTTGCGCCCTGCGCCTGGGAAGGCGTGTCGGTGATGGTTTGAATCACCGAACAGCCGCAGAGCAGGAGCAGCCCCGCAAACAACGGCAGCAGGCCGCGCATGAAGCGCCTGATTTTGTTGTGTGCCGCGCTACTCAACACGCACCGGGACGGAGGACGGATGCACGGCGATCCAGGTATTGCCCGGTTCGAGCGTGACGAGAGAGCCGTCGTCCAGCAGGTAGGTTGTGTAATCTTCCACAGTCGGGCGCGACCAGGTACCGGTCACGTGCTGACCATTGATAAAATAATCGCACTTGCCGCTCCCGATCATCTCGCAGGTGCGGCGGTGCTTGCCGTCGTCCTTGATCGAGCCGTATTCGACATATTGCACGATGAGGTTTTGAACGTTCATTTGCTCGGTGATGTAGTTGTCCCCGTGGTCAATGAGCGTCCTCGTCAAGCTCTCCTCCCCGCTCTCAAAGCGGAAAAGGCGGTTCTTCTCGGCATCATAGACAAACTCGATCCAGTTGGGGTCTTTCTTATTGTCAAAAGACAGGGTGACCTTGGTAAACGGCTTGCCGGTTTCATAGGTGATATTCTCCAAGAACAGGAAGCGCTGGGACTCTTTCGCCGTATGCTCGCCGTAATAGCGGTTCACCAGCGCGGCGATGCGGTAATACAGCGCATGCACACTGCCTCTGCCTGCCTCAGTCGCGCGAAACTTATAGCCGTTTTCCGTTTCAAAATCGTCATACGCGCCTTGCGTGCGGTAGAAATTCTTGCTGTATCCCCGGAAATCCCCCTTTGGAAGATAGAGCGTGATGAGTTCCTGCGGAAGGCGGCGATAGGGCTTTTTGAGCACGACATAGCCTTCGTGCAGAAACATGCAGTCCCACTCCTGCACCATGTCGATGACATAGTAGCGCGTGGAGCGCAGAGGACCCGCGTAGAGCGGATAGGTGTCGTTATACAGCGCCTGGAAGCGCGTTATCGCCTGCTCCATGAGAAATTCGTAGACGATGTCGGCCTCCATCAGCGAGGTTTGCGGCTTTGCGCCTGCTGCGTTGTCGATGGAGAGGACAAACGGTCGCAGCGGGGTTCCTTCCGGAATTACACGGCCGGATGTGAGAGAACGGTTTTTCGGCTCCGGCGTGGGCGTTGGCGTGGGCTCTGGCGTGGGCGTTGGGGCCAGCGTCACGACCGGCATGGCGGATGCGCTGGGGGATGCGCTCGCGGCGGGAGCGGTTGCGGCAGAACAGCCCCCGAGCAGCAGCGCAAACGCGAGCGCGCAAATACACGCGGCGGCAAGTCTGCTGCTGCGCGGCAATCGGTGGAGCTGGGGGTATATCATAGGAATAGCGTCCTTTCGTCAGGGAAAAATGAGAAATGATATGCAAAACGGCATTGCATCCGCGTTCATATCAGGAGTGGCGTTTGTTTTTGCGCAGCAAAATGATTGTAACGAACACCGCTACGGCAAGCAGCAGCCCGCCGCCCACATAGTAGACGGAAGGGATCAGACCAGCGAAGGGGATGGCAACGGCCTCGGGAGACGCGGTCAAGGTCGCGGCGGGCGTCGGCGCGGCGGTTTCAACAGGTTCCGGCGTGGGCGTTGGGATCGGCGTTGCGGGAATCCACGGGGTGACCGCTGGGGCGGGCAGCGCCGCGCCTCCGACGGTGACGCCACCGTTTTCTAAGGTGACCCAGGCAGGATACTGCTCATAAGCATAGCCTGTTTCGTCTACCCAGGTGATCTCTTTTCCGGCTGCATCGCCTGATAAATGCGTCGTAAGTGTAAGCGCGCTGCCGGAATCACTCAATACTCGAAACCGGATTGTAACGAGAATCCCGTCGCCGGAGAATCCGAGCGCTCTGGCGCAAGCGATACTGATTCGACCGGGATAATCGGTAAAGGCCACACAGTATTGCGCCGGAAATATATCTCCGGGGGTCACGGAGACCACGGCAAGTGCGACAGGGTCAGAGTTTACATCAAACGCTGCAGAGTCCACACTAAAACAGTTCAGTAGCGATATTTCCACATCAACAGTGGAATCAACTTCGCCATTTACTGTATCAACACGAATCAATACGCTCTCTTCATCAGCAAGTGCGCGCACCGGAGCCGCCAGCAATACGGCAAGCAGCAGAACCATCAGGAGCGGAAGCGTACGTTTCATCGATTGCACCTCAAGAGGAAAATCTGTATGATATATGGTACAGCAAATTGAAGGGGAAGTCAATTTAACGGGATTCCGCAGGCAGGCGAAATCGGGCGATAACAGGACTTTTTCGGTGCGGAAAAAACGGCGATTTTGCAAACAATTTCGTCGGGGCAGGGTTCAATATTTGGTAAAATTCTTTCAATCGTTTGGCGATTTGGCAAACGATTTGAAACGTATCAGTCAGGACAGGATGGCATTGTATGGAGAGCATCGGGTATTATAACGGCACATTTGCGCCCATGGAGCAGCTCGTGATCCCCGCGCTCGACCGCGGGCTGTACTTTGGCGACGGGGTTTATGAGGCGCTGCGCGTAGAGAGGCACCGCTTCTTTGCGCTGCAGGAGCACCTCGCGCGCTTGCGCGAGAGCCTTGCGCTCCTGCGCATTCCGTTTTCTATGACAAACGAAAGGCTCACCGCGATTTTACAGGAAGCGGCGGATCGCGTGGACAGCGACTCGCAGCAGATCTATGTTCAGGTGACGCGCGGCACGGCAATCCGTACCCACGCCTTTCCGGAAGGGGCAGAGGCGAACCTGCTGATCTTCTCGCGCGGGGTTGCGCTGGCGGATTTGCAGGAATATCGCCGTGTTATCGTGCTGCCGGATACGCGCTGGAGCCACTGCAACATCAAGACATTAAACCTGATTCCAAGCGTGCTCGCGGCGCAAGCCGCCAAGGAGCGCGGCTGCGCGGAGGCGGTGTTTCATAAAGGCGGCATCGTGAGCGAATGTTCGAGTTCCAATCTGCTGCTGCTCAAAGACGGCGTGCTACGCACCGCGCCTGCGGACGAGCGGATTTTGCCGGGCGTGACGCGCGCGCAATTTCTGATGCTTGCGCGTGAGCTGAGCGTCCCCGTGGACGAAACCGCCTTTACGCTCGACGAGATGGAGAGCGCGGACGAACTCATGATCACCAGCACCAGCGCGCACGGGCTACCCGTCGGCTTCGTGGATGATAAGCCCGTCTGCGGGCGGGACGAGGCGCTGCTGCGGCGGCTGCAACGGGCGTATCGGGCGCATTTCTGGGATTGTGTTGCCGGCGGTTGAACGAAAATAACGTTCGGAACGGGGGACGAATGATGAAGAGAAGTGCAAGCGTCGAGTCCGGCAAGGCGGCTTTGTTTGCGCTCGCGGCAGCGGTGTTGTATGCGTGCTCCATGCCGCTTTCAAAGCGGCTGCTGCTGAGTCTGCCTCCTGTGCTGCTGGCGGGGCTGCTCTACTTCGGCGCGGGGGCGGGGGCGGTTGCTTTGCTGCTCATCGGCGGAAAGCGCGCGCGCCCTCAAGGCGGTGCTGCTATGTTTTCGCGGCAGGAGCTGCCGTTTGTTCTTGCTATGGTGCTATTGGATGTGCTGGCGCCGATTCTGCTGTTGTTTGGGCTTCGCAGCGCGTCTGCGGCGAGCGCATCTTTGCTAAACAACTTTGAAATCGTTGCTACCGCGCTCTTTGCGCTACTGTTGTTTCGGGAGTCCGTGTCTTTCCGGCTCTGGATTGCCGTAGGGTTGATCACACTCGGCAGCTGCCTGCTGACGTTTGATGCAGACGGAGGATTCACCTTTTCCGGCGGAGCGGTGCTCGTGCTGCTTGCAACCGTCTGCTGGGGGCTGGAAAACAACTGCACCCGAAAACTCGCGCAGAACAACCCTGTCCGGATCGTCGCAATCAAGGGGATCGGCTCCGGAACGATTTCGCTGACGATCGGTTTTCTGGCAGGAGAGCGACTCGGTGGTGTTAATGTGGTATTGCTTGCTCTGCTGGTCGGGTTTTTCACCTACGGCCTTAGCATCGCTTGCTATATCCGCGCGCAGCGCACGCTTGGCGCTGCAAAGACCAGCGCATACTATGCGGCGGCTCCGTTTATCGGAGCATTGCTTTCATTTTTGCTGCTGGGGGAGCGCCCGAACGTTTTGTTTTTTCTCGCGCTGCTGTTGCTGCTGGCCGGGGCGTATTTTACGACGTTTGACCGCTCCAAAACAACATAGATTTCGCTCGGCTACGCTTGCTAAAAAACGACGGCGGCGCCCCGGAAGGGGCGCCGCTTGCGTAATTATGTTTTCTTCTTTGTTCATAGACATAGCGGTGATTTGTCTTCATTCTGGTACACACGAAAACAAACGAAAGAAACGTTGGCCTCTTTGTGCTGTTGCGCCATGCGCGTATTTAGTGGATCAGGGTATCGTCAGTAGATGGTCGATTTGTCCCTGCCGGAATTTTTGGAACGATACATCGCCTCATCTGCGTTTGCAATGAGTTCCTGTTCGTTGTTGATCGAAGTTTCCGGCATGGAATCTAGGCCGACGCTGATGGTCACGCAAATCTGGTTTGCTCCATACGTCGTTGCGTTTTCACGCACAATATGCCGCACACGTTCCGCGATCGTAAACGCGTCATCCCTAGATGCACCTGGCAATATTACCATAAACTCTTCTCCGCCGTACCGCAGCAAAATGTCGCCTTCACGGATGCCTTGCCGAATCATGCCAGAAATGTTTCTAAGCACTCTGTCGCCGACGACATGACCGTAGGTGTCGTTCACTTGCTTGAAATGATCGATGTCAAACATAAGCACGGCAAGTGGTGATCCTCGACGAACGGAACGAGAGTACTCTTCGTGCAAACGAACCATGCCGAACCGGCGATTCAGAACGCCTGTCAACGGGTCGAGCGCTGCAAGCTTCTGCAACTGTTCGTGCTCCATTGCGTTATGCAGCGCGACGGCGAGGCTCTGTGTGAAAATTGCCAGTTGTCTGACATTTTCCGCTTGGAAATGCTCGGCTTTCGCAAGCAGGATTACCGCAATGGGAACGCTTTTGAACTTCACCGGCTCAATGATAACTTCGTTTGGGTGGAACTGCGTCAGCGTACTTTCAACAATTATACTCGCAGGATGGATTATTGAAAAGGACTCTCCTTTTGAAAACGTTCTGAGAACATGAGGATCCTCAGCAAGGGTTTTTACTTCGCAAATACCGAACGAATGCAGCACCACGATCTCGCCATCTTGTTCAAGCAGGATTGCTCCCGCGTCTGCCCCTGTGCCATTCATGACGCGATCAAGCGCATACTCTGAGAGAGCGTGCAAATTTAACTGACTGGAAAAGATGGCTGTAAATGTCTTAATATCGTCCAGCATCCGAAGAGAACTGGCAAATGAAGAAATCAGTTCATTAAACGCCTGCGCGCTCTGTCCGAATTCATCATCTGTTTCGATCGGGATGCTGCAGTGTTCTGGATTACAGTCGCCGATTTTTCCGTTTTCTGATATCGTGATGATAGAATCCTTGACTTCAAGCATTTTTCCCGTTAGAACCTTTAGTTTACTCCTAACCGTAATGCGGGAGATCAGGATATTGACGAATCCGACAAGAACACCAGCTATGATGCAGGAAGCAAGAAACAGACCACTCAATGCAATCGATTGCGGAACGCCGAGAAGAAGCATGAAGAATGGGAATACAATGCCAATGAGAACTCCAAATCCGATCATACGAATGGCTAAATTCAGAAACGTGTTTTGAATGCGCTTCATTAAAAACCTCCCGTTTTGTGTTTCTGCTGATTTCAAGCAGATTTCGAATCTGCAAAATTCATTCGAACATGACCTCATTGGTTAACGCAGAATTCAGGGAAACTATTTCTCCAACGCAACCAAAATCGCCCGGCAGGGCGCGCCTTCCGCGCCGGAGATCTTTAGCGGCGCGGCGTAGAGCGTATATCTGCCATCCGGCACTTCGCACAGGTCGAGATTCTCCAGCACGGCAACGCCGTAGCCAAGCAGCGCAACATGCACAGAGAGCTCGTCGGAATACGAGCCGATCGACTGCTTATCGGTGCCGATGAGCAGGCAACCCTGATTATAGAGGTAGCCGATGGCGCTCTCGGTGAGCTGGCCTTCGCCGTGCAGTAGTATGCGCGGGGCAAACGGTCGCTTCATGAAATACATCGCGTCGAGCGGTGTTTTCGGGACCGTGAGCACCACGCAGTCGCCCACGAACTGCTCAAGCGGCAGGGAGGCGATATCCTTGCCCTCCGCGATAAAGTGCAGCGGCGCGTCCACATGCGTGCCCGCGTGTATGCTCGTCTCCAGCCGGCTGAGGTTATAGCTCTCCCCGTCCTTCATGCGGTGCACGGCGCTCAGGCGCGGCGGCTCGTCCCCCGGATAGGGCAGCGCCTTGATTAGGTCTCGCGAAATATCGTATATCTTCATATCGGTTCAATCCTTTGCTGTCGGGCTAAATCGCCCGCGCTGGCCGCGTTTTTGCGGCAAGATTCATTATACGTTGCATGGCGGCAAAACGCAAAGCGTAATTTTTTGCCGATATGTGCGTGAAAAAAACGCTCCCGCCGGAGCGGGAGCATGGTAGGATGCGTGAGATCGTGCGCTATTCGTTTCGAATGGCGGCCAGCGGAGAGAGCTTCATGGCGCGCACGGCGGGATACATGCCCGCGGCAACCGCGACGATGATAGAAAAGCCCACCGCGCCAAACACGAGATACGCGGGGATGATGCTGCGCAAACCCGAGCTTGCTAAAAACACGT
>JAUYTF010000386.1 GCA_030695285.1 Eubacteriales bacterium
GCAGATGGGCTTTGTGGACTATTTTCTCATCGTATGGGATTTCATCTATTACGCCAAGCAGCACGGCATCATGGTCGGCCCCGGACGCGGCAGCGGCGCGGGCAGTCTCGCGGCATACTGTCTGGACATTACGGATGTAGACCCGATCGAATACGGGTTGCTGTTTGAGCGCTTCCTCAACCCGGAGCGCATTAGCATGCCCGATTTTGACATCGATTTTTGCTACGAACGCCGGCAGGAGGTCATCGACTACGTCGCCGCGAAGTATGGCGCAGGTCACGTGAGCCAGATCATCACATTCGGCACTATGGCGGCGCGCGCGGTCATCCGCGACGTGGGCCGTGTGCTGCGCGTGCCATATGCGGACGTAGACAAGCTCAGCAAGATGGTGCCCTTTGAGCTGAATATGACACTGGAGCGCGCTTTGTCCATCTCTCCCGACCTCAAGGCGCAGTATCAGAGCGATGAGACGACAAAGAAGATCATCGACCTTTCTCTGAGACTGGAAGGGTTGCCGCGTCACAGCTCCACCCACGCGGCGGGCGTCGTGATCTCCAGCGTGCCGATTACTGATGTCGTGCCGCTGCAGGTGAACGACTCCGTGATCACCACCCAGTTCCCGATGACCACGCTAGAGGAGTTGGGGTTGCTCAAGATGGACTTTTTAGGTCTTCGCACGCTCACGGTCATCCGTGACACGCTGGGCTTTATCGAGGAGAGCGGCGTAGCAGTGCCGGATCTCGACCGCGTACTGTTTACGGACGAAAAGGTGTATCAAATGATCGCGGCTGGCGACACCGACGGGGTGTTTCAGCTGGAATCCGGCGGCATGCGGCAGTTTATGCAGCAGCTCAAGCCCGACTGCTTCGAGGATCTTATCGCGGGCATCTCCCTCTACCGCCCCGGCCCCATGGAGCAGATTCCCCGCTATGTCAAGGGCAAGCACAACCCCGCCAGCGTCGTGTATGCGCATCCGCTGCTGGAGCCAATCCTCTGCACCACCTACGGCTGCATGGTCTATCAGGAGCAGGTCATGGAGATCGTCCGTACGCTTGCCGGCTATTCCTACGGACGAAGCGATCTGGTACGCCGCGCGATGAGTAAGAAAAAGCACGACGTGATGGCTAAGGAGCGCGCATACTTCATCCACGGCACGGAAGGTGTCGTGGGCGCGGTGAAGAACGGCGTGCCGGAGGCGGTAGCGGACAAAATATTCGACGAAATGATGGACTTTGCGTCCTACGCGTTTAACAAATCCCACGCAGCGGCCTACGCAGTGCTCGCCTACCGCACCGCTTACCTCAAGTACTATTACCCCGTTGAGTTTCTCACCGCCTTGATTAACAGCTTCTTAGGCTCGGTGGATACGGTGGCAAAATATGTCTACAGCGCGCGCAACCACGGCATCAAGGTGCTCCCGCCAGACGTGAACTTCTCCCGCGCGCGCTTTGCGCCGGAGGGCGGCGCCATCCGCTTCGGGCTTGCCGCGGTGCGCAACGTCGGCGGCGCGGTGATGGAAGCCACGGTAAAGGAACGCGCGAAAAACGGCAAGTTCGTAAGCTTTTTTGACTTTTGCGACCGTGTGGACGGCCTCAACAAGCGCATGCTTGAGGCGCTCATCAGTGCGGGTTGCTTTGACTCCATGGGCGGCAAACGCGCGCAATATCTCGCGGTCTACGAGCGCGCGCTGGATGCCTCCGCCGCCGTAAAAAAAGCGCGCAGCGCGGGGCAGATGTCCCTTTTTGACCTCGACGGCGGGGATGCGCTCCAGAGCGCACAGATTCCGCTGCCAAACGCGCCTGAGCTCTCGCACCAGATCATGCTGGTCAAGGAGCGGGAATCCACGGGGCTGTATCTCTCCGGCCACCCGCTGGATAACTACGAAGCCCAGCTCAAGAAACTGCGCTATACCATCGACGAGCTCGCGGAGGCGGACGGCACCGGGCGCATCAAGGACGAAGAGCAGGTGATCGTCGGCGGACTGTTGACGCAGTGCAAACAACGGCCCACGCGCTCCGGCAACGGTCTGATGGGCTATGCGGTGCTAGAAGGCATCACCGGCAGCGTGGAGGCGGTGCTCTTCCCGCGGACGCTGCAGCAGGCGGGGCATCTTTTTGTGGACGACGCACCGGTGCTCGCGCGCGGCAAGCTGAATATCCGCGAGGATCGCGCAAACTCCCTGCTCATCGACGAGATCAAGCCGCTGGGCGAAGCGAACCGCAGCATCTATATCCGCTTCGATTCCCTGCCGGACGATGTGATGGCGCGCGCCTGCGCGTTCCTCAAGCGTTATCCGGGTGACACGCCGGTGGTGCTCTACGATGCCGCCAAAAAAATCGGCAAAAGTGCGCCAAAAGAATACTTTGTCGCAATTTCTGATGCGTTCTTATCCGCGGCGGAAGACCGCTTTGGCAAAGAGTACGTCAAACTAAAATAACCGCTGATTGAGAAAACCCAAATAAACAGCATAAAAAGCTCGATAGACACCGATTAGGAAACCAAACAAGTTGAATAAAAAGAAAATTTCCCGCGCGCAAGCCGCGCCGAAAGGATACTAAATCTATGGCACAGAAAATGCGCCCTCCCGTTGAAAAAAACGACGATCTCGTCGTCACCATCGAGTCCCTGACCAACGAGGGTCAGGGCGTTGCCCGTGTGGAAAGCTACACCGTCTTCGTCGTCGGCGCGCTCGCTGGCGAGGAGGTCAAGGCGCACGTCATCAAGGTGCTGCCCACCTACGCCATCGCAAAAACGCTCGAAATTCTCAAGCCCTCGCCGGATCGCGTCCGCCCCGCCTGCGCAGTGTTTTCGCAATGCGGCGGGTGTTCGCTCTGGCACCTGAGCTATCCCGCGCAGCTAAAGCAAAAGCAGCAGTTCGTGCAGGACGCGCTCTCACGCCTCGGCGGGTTTTCCGAGATTCCCATGCAGCTCATCGTCGGCATGGAAGACCCGACGCGCTATCGCAACAAGGGCAGCTTCCCGTTCGGAAGCGCAGGGAATTCTGCCGTATTCGGATTCTATGCCGAGCGGAGCCATCGGCTTGTGCCGTTTTCCGACTGTCTGATTCAGGATGAGCGCATCGTGGACGCCGCCCGCCGTGTCTCCGCCTGGGCAAACACCTGCGGTATCCCCGTGTATGATGAAACCACAGGAGAAGGGCAGCTTCGCCACGTTGTAGCGCGGACAACAGCCGAGGGTGAGCTGATGGTCACCGTCGTGACGAAAGGGCCGCTCAAGAAAAAGGACGATCTGTTGTCGTTTCTGGAAGAATGCGACAGCGTATGGCACAACGAAAACCCGAAGCAGACCAACGTTGTCTTCGGTGAAAAGTTTACCCTGCTTTCCGGCAGACCAACGCTGACCGAAAGCATCGGTGAAAAGCGCTTCTCCGTGAGCCCGCAGTCGTTTTTGCAGATCAACCGCGTGCAGACGCAGGTGCTCTACGAAACCGCGCGGGAGTTTCTCGCGGCAAAGCCAACTGAAACGGTTGTGGATGCCTATTGCGGCGTCGGTACGATTTCGCTGTCCATCGCCGAAGATTGCGCGCATGTCGTCGGCATCGAGCAAGTTGCCCCGGCGATTGAGGACGCAAAAGCGAACGCGCTGGCAAACGGCGTGAAGAACGCGGAGTTCATCTGCGGCAACGTGGAGGATGTGCTCCCCCGTCTCTTCTCGCGCAAGGGCGGCGTGGATGCCATCGTGCTCGATCCGCCGCGCAAAGGCTGCGAAGAAGCGGCGCTGGAAGCCATCGCAAAGAGCACTGCCTCTCGCGTGGTTTACGTCTCCTGCAACCCCGCCACCCTCGCGCGGGACTGCAAGTATCTTGCCGAACACGGCTTCACCCTCTCCGCCGTCTGCCCCGTGGACATGTTTCCGCAGACGTGTCATGTTGAGACGGTGGTATTGATGGTAAGAGCGTCCGCAGACGACCGCGGTGTTTAATTTTATTATGTGCCAAGGTGTCAGAAAGTCTTACCCTGATGTGATTGCGGACGGCTCAAGGTCACGCAACTGAACTCGCAAAGGGATATGACCGACAAAAATCAAGTTCTCTTTCAACCGAGCTGGATGACCATCAAAAAATTGCTAAAGTAGGCCGCAACGATCATTGTCCATGTGGTAGCGGGTTGAAGTATAAAAATTGCTGTGGTAAATGATCGGACTCCTTTACCGGAGGATTTTATGGAACATCAGAGAACGGCATTCATAACCGGCGCCACATCTGGCATTGGGCTTGCTGCGGCGATTGAGTTCGCTAAAAAAGACTTCAAAGTATTCGCCGTTGGCAGAAACGCGCAACGGTGCGAAAGAGCACACCAATCCATCCTTGAGCATGCGCCTCTTTCTAATGTCGAGTTTCTTTTATGCGATCTCTCTCGAAAAGCGGAGATGACATCTCTATGCGGAACGATTCTGCAAAAAACGCGCATTTTAGATGTAGTCATCCATGCGGCGGGGTTGATTACAAACCAATATGCCACTACAGATGATGGAATAGAAGTGCAGTTTGCAGTCAATCATTTGGCCCCTTTTCTTTTAACGCAGGGCCTTATCAGCGCACTTGCGCTTTCCACGGATGCCCGAGTTATCCTCATTACTTCATTGGCGCGCCACTACGCCCATCTAAACCTCAAAGACTTACAAATGAGTCAGCGTTATTCCGGATTAACGCAATACGGGCGTACTAAATTATGCAACGTGCTATATGCGACGGAGTTTAACCACAGATATCAGAACACGAATATCCGTGCTTTTGCTATGGATTCGGGTATAGTTAAAACAGATATCGGAATTCAACAAATGAGCGGCATACTAAAAACAGCTTGCCGGTTCGTCATCAACCGTGGTTCTGACGTCGGCAAGACTGCAGAACAAATTCACGATCTCGTCAATTCAAAACAGGTTCTTAAAACGTACGCAACATATTATAATGGGTGCAAACCAAAAAGACCGCATCCATCTCCAACCCACAGAAGCACGGCAAGCGCCTTATGGGAAGCATCAGAAGTCTTAATATTTAATGCGAACCGAGCCTCTCAATGAAGAGCTTTTTGGCACTATGTTTAAGCGCAAGTGTTGACGCAACGATAGAATCGATACTACAATCAGATCAGGCATGCATTCAACTTCGTGATATCATATGTTATAAGGCAAACAGGGAAGTTGGAGAATGAAAATGAAAACACATATAGAACAAGGCATCTTGCTTGAAGCGCAAGAACTTTATAAAGAAGCAATTGTTGAATATGAGAAGGCTGCTCTAGAAGAACCGAAGAATCCCGAACCGCATATCAGGAAAGGTACCCTCTTAGAAGAAGTTGGAGATTTTCAGAGTGCTCTTCAGTCCTTTGATACGGCGATTATGCTCAATAGTCGCGACGCTCTCGCGCTAAATCTTAGGGGCGATGTGCTATCTACACTCAAACGTTACGATGAGGCTATTCGTGATTTTTCCATAGCAATATCGATCGATCAGGAGGATATCGATTCATATTACAACCGAGGGTTGGCCTATGCCGGTATTGACCAAACCGACAACGCGATTCAGGACTTAACCGCAGCAATTCAACTAGATCCAACCCACGGCGGGGCAAACAACAATAGAGGGCTCCTGTTTTACAAATCTGGAGATTTTCAGTCAGCCCTGCAGGATTTTACAAAAGCAACTCAGGTTCGTCTGGGATTTGCGTGTTCATTTACGCACAGAGGACGAGTATATGAAAAGCTCGAGAATACACAGATGGCGATCGAGGATTACACCCAGGCGTTGCAAATTAGTCCAACCGATGCCACGGCGCTGTTTTTCAGAGGTTCTTCGTATCTTGCCTCAAATGAAAACGATAAGGGCAGAATCGATTTCGAACTTCTCATCAATACCGCGCCCCATGAAAATCAATTTCGGATGATGGCATTAGAAAAGCTTGAATCTCTCCGCAAGTGAATTGCCAGCCGAAAGAAGGAAATGATTGATCGGCTGGGTTTTCTCGCAGGTAGAAGGTTCGCAGATTTTGTTTTGCAATGGTGTATTAATCGAAATATATTAATCATATTCTTGTATATGAATTGTTTATATCTCTGGAGGACGCTTACGACAATAGAGCCACCATCGGGCGAATTCCACAAGAACACAGGGTCTTCTCCTTCAATGTCGATACGCAAGGCAGAATCCGATCCTCGACTGGCGGCTGTCTGCTCCTCAGGCCTTGATCCCTGTCACTGCCTAAAACCGAGTTTTCTAACATTGCGCCTGCCCCATGAAACGGAGGCAGATCACTGGTCCGGCTGGTTCTATCTGGTGCAGTGCAACTGTAATTGATTTGCCAGCGTGGCAAGGTTTGTGAAATGGACAGGAGGATACTGCGATGAATCAATGGTATAAACAATTAGCAAAACCTACCTGGTCTCCTCCAGCTCGGCTTTTTGGTCCGGTATGGACGATTCTTTATATTGGCATTTTTATCACGTTTGGTACGGCAGCCTATATGTTTGCTAAATCGCAAATATCCTGGCTCGTGTTATTGCCGTTCATGCTGAATATTGTGTTCAACGTTGCTTTTACACCGTTGCAGTTTAAGCTTAGAAACAATTATCTCGCACTTGTGGATATACTTCTGGTTCTGCTCACATTAGTT
>JAUYTF010000391.1 GCA_030695285.1 Eubacteriales bacterium
CGGCATTTTTTATTGCGCTGATCGGCGTGTTTGGCGCGTGGCTGACCGCGAAACTCGGTAAAGCGACCCAGCTCGATACTGTGAACCACGCGCAGCAGGAACTGATCAAGCTCGCGCAGATCACGGTCGGTGAACTCAAACAGACGGTGGTTGACGGTATGAAAGCCGGTCACACGGACGGTAAGCTGACAAAAGAAGAGATCGCACAACTCGGTCAACTGCTCTTTGAAAAGACGACTGCGAAGCTATCTGCCTCTGCGATGGATGTACTGATCGCCGCGCAGGTCGACATCTCCGCGCTGATCACCGGTACAGCGGAGCATTTGATCGCGGGAATGAAGTAAACAAACAACTACATATCGACAGATGGGAGCGTCTTTCGGGACGCTTCTTTTTTGATAGGAGGAAGGTATATGGCGAAATACAGAACGATTCAAAGGGCGTATGAATGCATCAAAGCGCTTGATGCGGATACCGCTATTACGCAACATGCGCTGCGCCAGCTTGTGGTTTCCGGGCAGATGCCGAGCATGCGAGTCGGGAAGAAATACCTGATTGATCTTGATGTTCTTTCCGACTTTTTGAGAGCGCGAGTTTCACAGGAGCATTCGCTTGACTTTACACCAAGTCAGAGTGATCAATAGTAAGCGAACGAAATGAGATACACAATGGCTGCGATCAGAAAACGTTCGGGTAAAACAGGGGATTCCTACCTGATTATTTCCAGTAACGGCAGGGATATGTACGGGAGGCAGGTTCGCAACAGCACGACGTGGCGGCCGTCGCCTGATATGACTGCCGCGCAAATCAAACGAGCGGTAAAAATCGCTGCTGCGGATTTCGATAAACAATGCGAACAAGGCTTTAAGGTCGACGATAACCAGATATTTGCGGAATATGCCGAGTATGTTCTGAATCTAAAAGAGGCGAATGGTACGAAGAAAGGGACCATTCGCGCCTCGCGTCAAATGCTCGGACGTATCAACGAAGCGTTGGGCAATCTGAAGCTGAAGGAAATCCGGCCGCAGCACCTGAATCTTTTTTACACCGATCTGAGCAAAAAAGGGCAGCGTATCAGCGGGCATTATGCGTATGTAATGGACGCGGAGAAGTTTAAAGAAGCGATCCGTCATAAGTTTCGCTCATTCGCCATGTTCCACGAAAACGGTGGTCCGAGCTGTTCGACGCTTGCGAAAATTTGTCGGGGTGAACACTGCGATTACGAACTGGCATTTCGTTCGGCGAAGTTGCTTGGAGTCAAGTTCTCCGTGCTGTTCCGGGAAGAAAAACAAACTGAACCGCTTTCCTCGAACACGATCCATCACTATCACAACATGATTTCCATGATTCTTTCGCAGGCCGAACGTGAAATGATCATTCCCTACAATTCAGCCACGAAGGCAAGCCCGCCGAAGGTTATCCGGAAAGAACCGAACTTCATGCAGGTGGACGATGTGATGCGGATCATGGAGTGTCTCCAGAAGGAGCCGCTGATGTGGCAGGTTGTTATGATGCTCCTGATTGCAACCGGTGCACGACGTGGCGAAATAGCGGGACTGAAATGGAAGAACGTCGACTTTGAAAGCGGGAGCATTCGGATTGATTGTGCCCTGCTTTACGGAGTCCAAACAGGGGTATACGAGGAAACGCCAAAAACAAGCGCCGGATACCGTACAATCGGTGTACCCGGCGAGGTGATGGATTTGCTGCGTCGGTATAGGATTGAACAAAACAAACAGAAGTTACGCATGGGAGCTGATTGGGAGCATGCGGATTACGTTTTTACAAACGAAACCGGATGCTACGTTCATCCATGCACTTTTTCGACATGGCCTGGTATGTTTGCAAAGAAATACGGCCTGCCGCACATCAACCCACACGCATTGCGGCACACGCAAGCGTCGGTACTTTATCAGAGTAACGTTGATCCGGTGACGATCTCGCGTAGGCTCGGCCACAGCAGGGTTTCGACTACGCAGGATATCTACTGTCATCTTCTCGAACAGGCTGATGATACAGCGAGAGATGCAATTGGGAATGCGCTGTTTGGATCGAAAAAGAAACAACCGCCGAAGCCGGAGAAACGATGCGTAAATTAGCTTGAATGCGACAACATCACGCTGCTATTGCGAACTGGAATAGAAGTCTATATAGATACGCAAATTTGCTTCGCATCATGATATACTGAGGAAAAAGACGATCTCAAAGATCATGCAAAAAAAGGATAAGTATGTTTTCTATTCGAATCTCTCCGTTGACTCGCGAGATGCTTGGTTATGCATCCGACGGCGCGCCTGAACGCACCGCGCTTATCTCTATCATGGATCATAAGCGGGATTGCTTGGAGCGGTATCCCGCGCCGCGCGTAATGCGCCATTGCTTTGATGACGCAGAGGATGCCTCATTTTGGCAGAATCTCATGACAAAAGAGCAGGCGGATGCGATCTGCGCGTTTGTGTTGCGCTACTGTCGTGAGATCGATGAACTGATTATTCATTGCACTCAGGGTGTTTCAAGAAGCCCGGCCGTCGCGGCGGGCATTCTTGGCGGTCTCCGACAGGATGAATCACTTATTTGGGACAATCTGGCCTATCGTCCGAATTCGCTCGTGTATCGTCTTGTGCGGGAAGCGTTTGCTCACGGTGTACATTGGAAAAGCAGCGTCGGGGAGAAATGACCGATCATTGGCAGCATTTGCCTCATGAGACTATTTTCATTACTTTGCCATATGAAAAGCAACCGTTGTTTGTTTTTCTGACAACAGAGGTTTACTCAATTTACGATTCGATTCAGTTGCTCGTTCGGAAAATCAATCTTTTTGCATCTCATAGCTTTTAAGCAAGTCGATTGTTCGTCGGTCTAGCTTACCATCGTAGAACTTGTCTATCACCGCTTGAAATACGGTAATATCAGGGCGAATAAAAGAAAACAGTGTCATGCAAGATCGTACTTTCATATCATCTGGTTGTCCCAGTATTTCGGTTGGGTCACTTGTTTTTAGAGAGAGTAGAGCCGTCGAAATCTCAATTAAGCGCTCACGGAGTATTGAGTGGTTCAAATACGCCGTAGCTTCGCTTATTCCGCTAATGCCGTAATACTTTGCAATGCTACTACGGCCTAATTCGATCAATTGCGGGAAGATGTACCATATCCAATGGCTATACTTGCGTCCATTCTTAATTTCTTCTAGCGCGATCTTGTAGTCTTGGTTTTGTGCTTCAAGATAACGATTCAGATCGTAATTCACGTATTACTCCTTCTAAGTAGGATAGACATTTGTAAGAA
>JAUYTF010000393.1 GCA_030695285.1 Eubacteriales bacterium
TTTCCATCCACCCGCGCAAGGGCACCAATACGATTCTCGATCACAAAGCCTCAACGCGCATGCGTACGGTCGTATCGTCATATGGCACGTTCTCCACCAAAAAAAGCCACACCAAGGGCGGCGGACTCGTGAAGACCATCGACAAAAACACGCTGGTCGGCCCCGACGCGGTGGAGACCTTTCTCAAGGAAGACTTCACGACAAATGCGCAGAACGTCGCTTTTGTCTTTGAAAAACAGAGTCTGACCGATCCTGCGCTACACATGCGGGACGCGATCACCTATTTTTCCGGTATCCGCGCGGCGACATATAAGGAAGATTTCGTGATCCGCAAAGGCAAATGGACGAAGAACATCGTGCACGCGGCGGGTATCCAGTCCCCCGGCATCACGGCGGCTCCTGCAATCGCCGTAGATGTCAGCCGGATGGCGGCAGAGGTGCTCTCCGAAACACGCGAAGTAAAGCAAAACGAAAAATTCAACCCCATGCACAAGCGCATTGTCTGCGCGAGCGAACTGGACGACGAGGTGCGGGACGCATTGATCCGCGAAAACCCGGACTATGGCGAGATCGTTTGCCGCTGCGAGCAGATCAGCCGCGGCGAGGTCATCGATGCGCTGCATCGAAGCGTCCCCTGCGACACGCTCGACGGCGTACGTCGCCGCGTTCGACCCGGCGGAGGGCGTTGTCAGGGCGGGTTCTGCGGGCCTCTGGTGCTGCAGATCATCGCGCAGGAAACGTCAGAAACGCTTGAGCAGATCGGCAAAAGCGGGCCGGGAGGCGAAGTGCTCTTTGGTTCAATCAAGGAGGTACAGCCGCAATGATGCAGGAGCAGATATTCGACGTGACCGTCATCGGCGCGGGCCCTGCGGGTCTTGCCGCTGCGCTTGCTGCCGATCATGCGGGAGCAAAAACACTGCTCATTGAGCGCGAGGCACGCCTCGGCGGCATCCTCAAGCAATGCATTCACGATGGCTTTGGTTTGGTGCGCTATAAAGAGAAACTCTCCGGCCCGGAGTATGCAGAGCGATTTATCGAACAGCTTCCGCAGAGCGGCGTTGTAACATGGACGCTTTCATTTGTGAGCCAGATCAAGCGTGACGGCACAGACAGCATCCTCATTGTCATCACACGCGAAGGCATGAAGCAGGTTCGCACGCGTTCGCTGATTCTCGCAACAGGCTGTCGCGAGCGCACCTCGCGCCAAATCGGCGTACACGGGCGGCACTGCGCGGGCGTCTTCACCGCCGGTACCGCGCAATATTACACCAATATCCTCGGCAAACTGCCGACGAAGCGTTGTGTGATCCTCGGCAGCGGGGACATCGGCCTTATCATGGCGCGCAGGCTTACGTTGGAGGGTGCGGAGGTCGTCGGCGTTTACGAGGCGAAGCCCACGCCCAGCGGATTGACGCGCAACGTCAGCCAGTGCTTGTGGGACTTTGAGATTCCGCTCCATACAAGCAAGACCGTCACGCGTCTATTCGGTGACGCGCGGCTAGCCGCCGTCGAGATCGCAAGCGTGGACGCCTGCATGTGCCCCATCGCGGGAACGGAAGAGATCATCCCCTGCGATGCGCTGATTCTCTCTGTCGGGCTGATTCCCGAAAACGAGCTGGCCGAGTCCATCGGCGTGCCGATTGACGCAAAGACGAAGGGCGCGGTTGTGGATGAGCATAACGAAACGCTGCTGCGCGGTGTGTTTTCCTGCGGCAACGCGCTACACGTCAATGACCTTGTTGATTATGTCTCCGAAAGCGGTGAAATCGCAGGCAAGGCTGCGGCTTCACGATCGAACTGTGCGCGCGGGCTCGTGCCTGTGGAGTGCGACAATTCGCTGCTTTATATCGTGCCGCAGCGCATCTGCCGCAATGCCGAGAAGCAGGATCGCCTCTTTTTCTTTCGTTCGGCAAGGGACATGGACAACGCGACGCTGACCATCACCAAGGGTGGAAACACGCTGTATGCGAAGAAATTTGCGCACCTGCGTCCACCGGAGATGGAACGTCTTCCCATCCGACTCACGCCGGAACAACTGGTTGGTAACGAGCCACTGCGCTTTCACTTGGAGGACTCAGAACATGCATGATACAGTAAAATCATTTCAAATAAGAGAAATTGTCTGCATCGTCTGCCCGAACGGCTGCCGCATCCGCTGCGCGCAAACACCGGACGGCCTGCAATGCAGCGGGCAAAAATGCAAACGTGGCGTAGATTATGCCGCCGCGGAGCTGACGCACCCGATGCGCTCACTCACCACCAGCGTCAAGACGGCATTTCCCGATTCCCCCGTGGTCAGCGTCCGCACGGACGGCGAAATCGAGAAAGCAAAACTTATCGATGTGGCGAAGGCACTAGGACAGGTGATCGTCGAACATCGGGTCAAGATTGGCGACATCATCGCAAAAGACATCTGCGGTACCGGCGTCAACATCATCTGCACGAGCGACCGGCTTATGCATCCCTAATTAATCTATTGGTTCTTAAACTTTTTTGCAATATTGACTTTTTACGATCGAAAGGAGCGAAACAACCATGTCTCATCCTTATAAAGGGTTTGAACCCAACTGGGTACGCGGCGAATTTCCAAAGGACAGCTACCGTTCCATTTTCAAGTGGGGCGCGCCGCTCACGATCAAAGCGCCGAGAGAATCCCTCTTTCGGCTCATGAAGGAAAAGTTTCATCTGTCGGACGAAGATTTTCGCGTGTATCAGGAGGATATCGGATTCGACAAGGTCTCGTTTCAACTGCCGATTCACCTGAGCGAACGGGATCTACAAGCGTTTGCGGAGATCGTGGGGCAAGATTTTGTCCGCACGGATGACTATGCGCGACTCTCGGTGGCATACGGCAAGACGATGTATGACGTGCTTCGCCTTCGCAATAAGATCGTCGAAAACGTGCCGGATGCGGTGCTGTACCCCGACACGAAAGAGCAGATTGAGCGGATCGTCTCCTACTGCGCCGCGCTCAAAATTCCCGTCTATGTCTACGGCGGTGGTTCTTCGGTTACGCGCGGGGTTGAGTGCGTCAAAAACGGTATCTCGCTGGATCTCAGGCTGCGCTTCAACAAGGTCGTGTCGTTCAACGAGATCGACCAGACCATCACGGTAGAGGCGGGCATGAGCGGACCAAAGCTTGAAGAGATGCTGAACAATGCAAAAGAGCTCTTTGGTGCGAAGCGCGCTTATACCTGCGGGCATTTTCCGCAGAGCTTTGAGTATTCCTCCGTCGGTGGTTGGGTGGTGACGCGCGGTGCGGGACAGAACTCGACCTATTACGGCTGCATCTCCGATCTGGTCATGGCGCAGGAATACGCAACCCCCATCGGCAACATCAAGACCGATAGCTACCCGCGTAAAGCCACCGGCAGTGATCTGGGACAAATCCTGATGGGCGGCGAGGGTACCTATGGCGTGCTCACGCATGTGTCGCTCAAGGTGTTTCGTCATATGCCCAAGACGATCCGCCGCTTTTCCTACATGTTCAAAAATTGGGAGACGGCGCAGGCCGCCGCGCGCGAGATCATGCAGAGCGAGGCAGGCTATCCTTCCGTCTTTCGCCTTTCCGACCCCGAAGAAACCAGCGTGATGCTGCATCTCTACGGCGTGATGGACTCTCCGCTCAAGCATCTCTTCAAACTGCGCGACTTTAAAGAGAACGAGATGTGCCTCTTCTTAGGCTTCACAAACGGCGAAAACGGTTTTTCGCGCAACTCCGCGAAAAACGTGCGCCGCGTGGCACGCAGATTCGGCGGCATGAGCCTGACGGGTTACGTCACGCGCAGCTGGGAAAAAGGCCGCTTCAACGATCCATATATGCGCGACACCTTGCAGGATTTCGGTATCGTCACCGACACCATGGAGTGCTCCGTCAACTGGAGCAACATGGCGCAGGTGCATTCTGATGTGCGCGCGTATTGTAAGTCCCGCCCGGACACGATCTGCATGACGCATATGTCCCATGTCTATCCGCAGGGCGCAAACCTCTACTTCATATTCATCATCAAGGAGAGCGATCCGGAAGCGTTCAAACGATATCACGCGGGCATTCTATCGGCGATCCAGCAGTCTGGCGCCGCCATGAGCCATCACCACGGCATCGGCAAGATGTTTGCGCCGTGGCTTGAGGGTTCGTTGGGGCGTAAGGAATACGACGTACTACGCACACTAAAGAACCACTTTGACCCGGATAACATCATGAATCCCGGCGGCACGCTCGGCTTTGACCTGAAAGAAAGCGAGAAGTATTTCCCCGTCCGCTGACGCTATGCCCCGCCTCGCGCGGGGCTTGCTTTTTGCGCTGCATTGCGAATCGTAAACTTTTATGTTACAGTCAAGACAACCAAATGTTAAACCGAACAATTTCAGATCAAAGGAGATCGGTCATGCCGTATTTCATCACAGGTGACTGCAACGGCTGCACAGCCTGCGCAAAGCAGTGCCCCGTGCTTGCCATCGATGGAACGCCTAAGGAGCGGTACGTCATCAACATTCGCCGCTGTGTTTCCTGCGGCGTTTGCGGGCGCATTTGTCCCAAAGGCGCGGTTCTGGACGGACACGGCAGTCTTTGCAGGAGCGTTCCGCGTTCGCAATGGCAAAAGCCTGTTGTGGACACAAAAATCTGCAGCGCATGCGGCATCTGCGTGACCTGGTGCCGCGCGGAGGCGCTGCGTATCTCTCTGCCCTCGTTTCACGGGGATATCCATGTGTTTGCCGAGCTCTATGAGCCAAACAAGTGCGTCTCCTGCGGACTTTGCGAAGAGAACTGCCCAGTCGGCGCAATTCATCTATCGGAGGTGCGCGCATGAGAACGCCCGTTTACGCGATTATTGACCTCAACACACGCACGAGCGAGCGTTATGAGATTGAAGAATCGATGTATCGAAAGTACATCGGTGGCAAGATGCTCGGCGCACGGCTTTTATACGACCTCACGCCCGCGGGTATCGACCCGCTCGGGCCGGATGCAGTCGTGATCATCAACACCAGCCCTGCAAACGGGACGGGCGCGCCCTGTTCAAGTCGCTTTAACATGACGTTTAAAAACGTGCTCACAGGCGGCATCGCCAGCAGTAACTGCGGCGGGCAGTTCGGCGTGCTGATGAAGCGCGCGGGTTATGACGGCATCATCCTGCGCGGGCAGAGCGACATGCCCTGCGTGATCTCGATTGTCGACAAGCAGATTACCATCACCGACGCGGGCGAGCTCTGGGGCAAGGATACGGAAGAGACGCAGCAGGCGTTTCCGAAGATCTACGGCAAGCTCGTCATCGGCCCGGCAGGCGAGCACCTGGTGCGATACGCCGCCGCCGTCTCCGGCGAGCGCGTGGCGGGCAGATGCGGCGCTGGCGCGGTGCTGGGTGCAAAGAAGATCAAGGCCATCGTCGCCTACGGTACGCAGCGGCCGCAGATCCATAACAAAAAGAAGTTTGCCAAGTACGTGAGCAAATGGGTCAAGTTCTTGCGCAATCACCCGATGACCGGCGAAGCACTGCCCAACTATGGCAGCGCGGGGCTGGTGAGCAAGGCAAACGCCACCAACGCCCTGCCCACGCATAACTTCAAATACGGTCACTTCAAAGACGCGAATGCCGTCAGTGGCGAAACGCTCGCGGACACGCGGCTCTTGCGCAACAGCTCCTGCATCTCCTGCCCCATCCGCTGCGAGCGGCGCGTCTCGGTGGACGGCAAAGACGTCAAGGGGCCGGAGTACGAAACCTGCGGGTTCTTCGGCCCGAATATCGACTGCATCAGCATGGAAAGCTTGCTGCGCCTCAACTATCAATGCGACCTGTTGGGGTTGGATACTATTTCGCTTGCCTCGACGCTCGCTTTCGCGATGGAGCTCAAGGAAAACGGCGTTGCGGACTTTGACGTTTCATTCGGCAACTCCGAAAATCTCACCGAAATCGTTGAAAGGATCGCCGTTCGCGAGGGTAAGTACAGCGACCTTGCAAACGGCTCTAAATGGCTCAGCGAGAAATACGGCGGCAAAGAATACGCCATGCACAGCAAGGGGCTGGAGTTGGCGAGCTATGAGCCGCGCAGTTCCGTCGGTATGGGGCTTGGCTACGCCACCAGCAACCGCGGCGGCTGCCACCTCAACGGCGGGTATCTCGCGCTGCTGGAGTCCGTTGGCGTGCTTTCGATGAACGCGCTCTCCACATCGGCCAAGCCCGCGTTTACCGCGTTTTTTCAAAATGCGTTGGAGGCGATCTCCGCCTCTGGCTTTTGCCTCTTCTCCGCGCAGTCGTTCGTTCCGGCCATTCTGTTCAAGCTAGGCCCCCATCACCGCGTGACACGCGCGGTCGGCAAGATCGCAACGCATTTGGGTTTTGGTGTGCGCGCACTTCTTTGGATGCTGCCAATACTGCGATTTAACACCGTCTACCTCTTTCCGCATGCGGAGACGCTTCGGCTCATCACCGGACTACCGTTTTACACGGGTTCGTTCGTCCGCCTCGGCGAGCGCGGTTACAACATGGAACGGCTTTACAACTTCCGCGAAGGGTTGACGGGGAAAGACGATTCCCTGCCGGATCGCCTGACCAAAACACCGCAGGATGCAAATAACCCGAAGACTGTCGTACGACTGGATCAAATGCTTCCGGTTTACTACAAAATCCGCGCCTGGGACGAAACCGGTGCGCCGCGCAAACGCACGTTGAGAAAACTTGGGATCAAGGCATGAAAACGATTCGATACTATGCTCCGCTGCGCGGAATCGTCAAGAAAGAGAGTGAAGCGACTGAACTCGGCTCAGTCAAAGACGTCCTTCGCTATGTAGAGAAAGCCTACGGCAAAGAAGCGTCAGTCTGTGCTAAAAGCGCGCTGATTGTCATCAACGATGTGAGCATTGGTCTATCGCAAGGCGCAAAAACGCCGCTGCGCGACGGCGACGTGATCGGTTTTCTCCCCGTGTGCGGCGGCGGCTGAGTGAGTATTGAGTTTTGAAGAGTGATCCTTTGATATAGATCTTCTAAAAAATTCTGAGTACGCTTTTCTATTTTTCACATACTTGATAAGCGATCCTTGATTGGGTCGCTCTTTTTATGGAGCCGGTGTCTCTTCCGGGAAATCGGATAGCGCAGGCGTCGGCGCGGGCGTGAAGAGCATCCACTCCTGCGTGTCGCATTGCCCCATGTCGCTCTGCCCGCGCGAAAGAACACGTCCGTCCGTTGTTACGCCGACGATGTGCGTTGCGCTGGCGGAGATAGCGACGACGTTTTGCCAGTCCGACACATCCGGAAGGTGCGCAAACGAAAACGCACGAAAAAGCACTCGCCCCGCGTCATCCTGCGCGAACACGCCGTTTGGCGTGCAGTCTATGGCGAGAATGTTGTAAAAACCGGAGACGTCTAGCCCGTTTGACACGACGGTTCCGTCGGCTTTCAATCCCACGCTGTTGGCGGTTGCCGCGTCGAGCGCAACAAGGTCGTAATAATCGTCCGTGATGTGTTCGCCGCTTGTGAAAAGAGGCTGACCGTTTTGCATAACGCCGCAAAGCGCATAGTCGCCAACGGAGAGTGCGGCGATATCTCGCCATGTAAGCGTGTTCCAGCTCTGATAACCCGTGGAGAGTATCTTCCCGTCTTTTGTGACGGCGACGGTATTATACGCGCCCGCATAGATCGCAGAAACGTTTATCCATTTGCTTACGTTGCATTGGCCGTTTGTGTTCATCCCAGTGGCAGCGACACTGCCGTCTGCGCGCAGACCAACCGTATGGTACGCCCCCGCCGCAACGGCGACGATGTCCGACCAGTTTGTTGTGTTGCACTGTCCCGAGAGGTTGGAGCCGGTTGCAAGCACCTCTCCTGTTTCCGTTCGGGCGACCGTGTGCTTGTATCCCGTTGCGATGATCCCGCTTGGCAGCGCGTTGCGTGCGGCTTTCAGCCGTGCGCGCTCGGCAAGCTGCTCGTCGCTGAGTCCGACCAGCAGAGAAACGAGATCCCCTGCGCTTTCGTTCTCGGCGAGCGCCGCTGCCGCTTGCTTGGCGAATGATTCCGCGTCCTCATAGCTACCGAGCGCGTAAAAAAGCCGCATTGCTTCATCGTAATAGCCGTACTCCAACCGCTCCATAGCATACGCATAGCTGCATGCCTCGCTCTTTTGCGCCGCGTCGAGATAATCGCTCAGCGCAGTATACGTTTCGCTCGCCTCCCGATAGTCTCCGTCTGCTTCGTAGATTTGGGCGAGTGCGTATCCTGTTTTTTGCATCGCATCGACAGCGCCCGGATAGTCCCCGGCCGCCTGATACAATGGCAGCGCGTCGGCAATCCTGCCGCTTAGCACATATGACTCGGCAACGGAGAAAAAGAGTTTTTGCAGCAGCTCCCCTTGCGCGCTTTCGTCCTCCACCGATAGAATCACGCGCTTCGCCTGAGAAAACCGCGCCTGCGCAATCAGCGCCTCGGCATACGCCGCCTTGAGCGCACCCATGTTTAGAAACGCCAGAAACCCAAGCGTGGCGAAAACAACGAGCGCAACGCCGGAAAGCAACAGCGCTCGGTGAATAAACCGCCGGTCTCGCGCGTTTGCAGCGGAGCGAAGCGGCTCGCCTTGCGCGCGCCAGACTCTTGTCGTATTGGCACGCTCCTCCGTTTGACGAATGACTTCGTGTTTGCTCGTGTTTTGTTCACTCATTTCATTTGATGTTTTCCGGCATTAGGTTGTTGAGGTAATGAGAGCCGATTCCGTTTGTTTCCGAAAGCACGATGTAGATGTCGTCTATGCCGAGCCTTCTGACATAGTCCTTCACGCCGCCGCGTGCATCCTCGCGCGTGTAGTATTCATCCCGAAAATCGACCATGTAGACACCTTCATAATATGGCATGAAAAACGGAGCGATGCTATTGCCAAAAGAGTCGCACACCAGCAGCATATTGCGCCCCGTGTAATAGCCGCCCTCTAGTACGCGATAAGGCCCGGAAGTCCCGCCCAGAAAAACGAGATAGTTCGTCTGCGCTTCATCAATCACGGGTAGTTCGTTTTTCTTATAAGCGTTTGAGACGCGATAGGACTTGGACGGAAGCAGCGGATAGAACACCTCGATCTCGTCCGCCAACTCTTTGAGTTTTGCGTTTCGACCATGCAGATAGATCGAGCCAAGATACTCTTCGATCTTTCTCTCTTTGTAATTCGAAAGCGGAACGGTTTGATAGCCCTCGCTTTTGAGCATTGCGTCGGCGGCGAGATACGCCCCGCGCGCCGTCCAGTGGTGATCGGTTCGGAAGTAGACATATTCCCCTCTAAGTATCGCACTTTCCAGAATATCACATGCGCTATGCACTGTAACATTGTTGGAAACAAGAGCCTGAAGAGAAGATTCGATATCGCTCGACCAACCGCTCTCCGTGTCCGGATGCAATGCAAGCTTGTTTGCGGTCTGCGCACGCGGCGCGAGTAGCACATGCACCCTTCCGCCGACGGGTAGCAGCGCGGCGTAATCATTGAGCACAGTTGCCGCTTTTTGCAGCGCATCTCTGTCGTACGCAAAGAGCGCCGTTCTAGTGCCGTCATTGTGGTTGAGCCATACGCTTACAGAGTCTCCCGTTAAAACCGAACTCTGCGCAGCCTCCGTGTTTTGCGCGACGGCATCCTCTCTTTCCTCCTGCGCTGTATCGCGTTTAGCTGCTTGCGCCACTTCTCCTTGCGCGGGAACATTCGCCGGAACGAACACCTCTTCCCCTTCCACATCCAGCAGCTCATCGACCGTCAGCACGGAAAACAGATGCTTGAGCGCGTTTGCGCCGTCCACCAGTTCGGCACGAAGAAAGAACTGATCGGTCAAAAATCCCTCAAACGACTCGCTGATTTCACCTTGTTTCAGGGCGCTGAGCGTAAAGGCAGGCATGCCTACGAGCGTCCTGTTCTCCTCTTCGGAAACAACGCTTTCTCGGTTGGCAAAGAGCAACATGCAAGCGCCGAGTGCGCCACAAAGGATGATCCACCACAGCGTAACCAGAAATGATAGTTTTCGCCGCATGCCGTTGCTCCTTTCACCAAAGATTGATCAAAATCGTGTTATCGCTTACCGCGACAATATCTCTTAAAACCGGAAATATAAAAACGGATTATAGCTGTCGGAAACGAGATTCATGATGCTCAGCGCAACGCCAAGCGTCAAAAACAACACGGTGAGCAGCTGCGCAGTGCGCTGCAGCCGCAGACGCTGCCTCATAAACCGCTCCAGATCGGGTAAAATCGGTAAGCATAGCACGCACGCGATCAACGGAAGCACCGTATAGGTGCGAAGCGCATGCAGTGTCCCCGCGTCCATCCACCCGGCAAACGCGAGCGCGCCGCCGCTTTGCGAAACACCCATCATGGCGAGCAACTGTCGCGCGCAAGCGGAAAGATCCGACTGATAAAACAATGTCCAGCCAAACAGAACCGCAAGTAGCGTCAGTACGGTACCCAAGGGACGCGGCATACGCTTGACCACATGCTTAAATACACCGTGCTCCAGCGCGATCAATACACCGTAATACAACCCCCAGAGGACAAAATTCCAGCTTGCGCCGTGCCACAGCCCTGTAAGAGACCAGACGAAAAGCAGATTGAGTGTCGTGCGATGCCTTCCCTTGCGGCTGCCGCCGAGCGGAATATAGACATAGTCACGAAAGAAGCGCCCAAGCGAAATATGCCATCGTCGCCAGAACTCCGAGACGGAGTGCGCGATATAGGGATAGCGGAAATTTTCCTGATAGCGAAAGCCGAGCACGCGTCCAAGCCCGATTGCCATATCGGAGTAGGCGGAAAAATCGAAATAAATCTGCAGCGCGAAAATGGCGCTGGTGAGCCAGGCCGAGGAAACAGATGTGCCCGCATCCGGCAGAGTCGCGAGCATTTCGCCGAGCATGTTTGCGACTAGCACCTTCTTGCAAAGCCCGATGGCAAAGCGACGCATTCCGCCGGAGAAGTCGTCCAGCGAGGTTTGCCGCTCGATCAACTCAAACTCGATATCCGCATACTGCACAATCGGGCCTGCAATTAATTGCGGAAAGCACGAAACATACACCAACAGCTGCGCGTAGTTTTTCTGCACACGAACATTGCCGCGGTATGCGTCCACAGCATAGGTGATCGCCTGAAACGTGAAAAACGAAAT
>JAUYTF010000406.1 GCA_030695285.1 Eubacteriales bacterium
ATAGCGCAGCTGCGCTCGCATCCAGATTGTTCGAACGTCAGCAGGCACATCGGGCTTTGTCTGCCCGCTTTGCGGCAGAGTGTGCATCGCCGCCCGTATCCAGGGGCAGTTCATTCTTTGCGACCATGTCATCAGCTCTTCGGTGTCGACGACGAGTCCAGATGCAAGCAGGTTGAGCTGCACCCGCAATGTCTCGGCAAACAGGCGGTATTCGACGTATTTTCGGTGGCAGCGCCCACGCTTTGCCAACAGAAACAGGATGAGCGCAATCGTTGCAATCAGCCCGTACGCGATGAGAAACAGGTTTGCCTCGCATTCGTCATAGAGGAGAAACATCACGACCAGCAGCGCACCGGTTGCGCAGAGCCATTTTAGCATGGAGAGATAGATGTCGCGATTTCGCAGCGCAAGCGCATCAGCAAGCCGATACAGTTGTTGGAGCGGCTCAGCTGCCTGACCAAGCAGGCGCATTGTCTCGGTGTCAAACACGCCGACGGATTTTGAAGCATCGATGCCAGCGGCGTCTTGGTTGAAACCGTCGGTGTCCTCCATGAGCGCAAGCAGAGTATCGCTCGCGTTTTCGATCAGCTGCGCGGTCAGCGATGCTTCCGGCAGTTCTTTGCCGGAGATTCGAGGGGTCACAATCTGCAGCACGATTCCTTCATTCGGTACGCTCAGCAAGGAGTCCGCCAAGCGGTATGTTCGTTTTGTCTTGAAATCTACAGCCTGAGCCGTGCCGCAACAGCCGCTTTCGCCCGCAAGCCCGTCCCATAAGGCAAGCAGGACATGGCAGTGCCGGGCAATATAGATTCCAGCCTGCCGGTAAGCGTAATCACGACTCTCGTCATGCAGCTTTTCTGTATCCGGCGCTATGATCACCGAGGCGGCTTGCGCCAGCAATGCGCGAAACGCATCCAGCGCTGTATCGCGAAAATCCGTTTCATACACCGCTTGCTCCATGGGCAGAGGAACGATCAGTTGCATGCCCAGATCGGAAGCAATTCTGCCGCAAAGCTGATCCGCCCCTTCGGCAAGGCTCGTCATACAGAAAAACTCCGTATGCGGGCAGCGATCCATCCAGGAAGTCAGCTGGCTGCGAATCACCTGTGACAGCACAGGGATGTCTTCGCTTCTCAAATCGCGATGCCCCGTGATGCCGATGACAAACGGTATGCTACTCATACGGGCTTGCCTTGGCTGCTGTGAGTTGATTGAAATGCGCTGCATCGCCCGCTGCGTTCCGCTGTCTGCTTGCCGCGCTGTTTTACTGCTGCCATATCGATACAACCCTCCGGAATACAGATATAATCATTCCATTTCGCGGCATCCGCCGCCATTTATCTACGCGTGATTCTGTTGCTTTGCACCCTATTCGTCGACAATGCCCTGCAGCCGCCAGTCCTCGCGGATCTGCTCATGCGTGCGCGCCGTGCCGTCGTCCGGGTCGGCGCAGTCATTCGTCATTGCTTTAAAATAGCACGCGGCGCGCTCCTCTTCCAAGCGCGCGGCTGCCGCAGAGGATTCTTCTGGCGATGATTTCGTTTTATCCGCATCCGATCTCATAGCCCCGCCTCACCTGTGCCTGTGGCGATGGCAATCACGGAGGCACAGATTTTTTTATAGTAGTCATCCGTGCGCGGCACAAAGTCTTCTCTGTGAACGGTCAGTTTCTGAACGCGCTTCATTTCATCCGGGAACAAACCGATGGCGTCAATCTGGTCTGCACGCTGTTCAAACAGCGCCAGTGCCGCCCTCGCATCCAGGCGGAGCAAGCCGGAAACCTCCTCGGGATTGGGCGAAAAGTCGCTTAACTCATAGATGGATTCATAGAGATATACGCTGTTGAACTCGTTGTTGACGAAAGCTGAAATGTGCTCTGCATAAGTGCGCACGCCCAGATAGCGCAGTTCATGAAACGCTGCATCCACGCCTAACTCCAACCGCATTTTCTCCGCGGCGTCGCGATCCGTCTCTCCCGCGAGCAGATGGCGCCCTATCGTAATGTCCAGCAAACCCGGAAAATCGGCTTTGCGCAAGCTGCGTCTTTGTATATAGAGAACAGGACCCGTACCGGATGTACCGTAAAACCAGCAATGCCACGTCTTGTGCCAAAGCCCCAGCTTGTGTGCCTGATTGCGCAGTGCAGTACCGGCCCAGCCCATCTCGCAGTCGTAGATGTCGAGCAGGACGCCGGATTGTGGCGGAACCGACGGCGCTGCCGCCTTTGATGTCAGGACGCGGCGGACCACATCGGCGAGCTGACAAGCCATGGAGCTGAAATCCTCGCCCGCTGTGAAGCGCTGCGTTGCGGAAAGATAATAGGTGAACGCATCGCTGATCTTCACCTGCTCGAGCATGACGGTTACGATGGGAACGCGGCAGTCATTCGCCAGATTCACCTCATTCAACACCTGAACAGAATCGTTGGCGCTTGTAGAAAACATCAGCACCAGCACGCGCGCATTTCGAATTGCCTGTGTGATGGAGGCCGCCCAGTGGCTGCCGGGCAAAATATCTCTCGGCGCCATCCAGCAGGCAGTACCCGTGTCTTCCAGACATCGGCAGACATGTTGGGCCGCTTCCACATTATGAGACGAGTAGCTGATAAATACATCAAACATGATTGAACAACTCCCCCCGGCAGTATAAGAATAGTATAACAGAATGAAATATAGAAGAAAAGTCGACAAAGGAGGAATGCAGGCAGCATTATTCCGTTTCAAATGGTCAGCCCGCAGACGGATATCGAATATGGCATCCTTTTCTACAACTTCAAGAAACAGCTTAAAAAATAGCTTTAAAAAACAGCTTCAAGAAACAGCTTAAAAAACAGCTTTAAAAAACAGCTTAAAAAACAGCTTCAAGAAACAGCTTCAAGAAACAGCTTTAAAAAAAAGCTTTAAAAAACAGCTTTAAAAAACAGCTTTAAGAAACAGCTTCAAGAAACAGTTTTAAGAAACAACTTTAAGAAACAGCTATAAAAAACAGCTTTAAGAAACAACTTCAAGAAACAGTTTTAAGAAACAACTTTAGGAAACAGCTTTAAGAAACAGCTATAAAAAACAGCTTTAAGAAACAGCTATAAAAAACAGCTTTAAGAA
>JAUYTF010000418.1 GCA_030695285.1 Eubacteriales bacterium
TCCTCCGTATTTCTTGCGCCAAGGCGCTCAATTTTGTTGTTACTTGGGATGAAAATCGTCTGATTCGTGATGATTGTTTGTGTTTTATAAATAAAATTTAAGAAAAGTACGCAATCTTGCAGAGCGTTTTCACTGGAAAGGTATCAGCTAATATGAGTATTGCAGATTCTTTCCGCCCTGTCATTTATCAATATTGGCGATTCATGCAACTATCTTGGCATTGCTCTGCTGCGTTATGCCCGCGTGGGGAGCGCGGCGAACACGCCAAATCGCGCTTCCTGGCAGTCTATGTGCGCTTAGCGCAAGAATGCCCGTTTTCTCCTTTGTCTCTTTGCGGTATACTGTCTTTATTCTAGGATCGTATTCTTATATCGCAACAATTCTAGCGTCAGCTATGCGCTTAGAATGAATCACCATTAAACATGAGGTATCCATGACGCAGCAAGACAAAACAGAGCACATCCTCCGCCAGCGCATGCACGGGCTGTATCTCTCGCGGCCCTGTCGGGAGCTCGACACCCTTTCGCACGAGCTGATGGGTCTGCACAGTTGGTTTTACCGCAACGTGGCGTTCTCCGCGCTGATTCGCGGGGCGGACATCGCGGGCTGGAAAACGCGGCTCACTAAGACATGGCTCTATCGCGGGACGCTGCACGGCGTGGTCTACGAAGACCTGCCTCAGTTGCTCGCGCTGCATCAGGGGGAATCCTATCTTTCCAACATGTTCGGCAAAACGTTGGTCGAGGCCGCGGCGGCGGATGTGATTCGTTATATGGAGGACGGCGTGACCTCCCGCGCGGAATTTCGGCGCATCTTTTCCGCAATACAGCGGCGAGATGATCGACGCGCTGTTTTCGCCCTGGGGCGGCATCTTCGTCCTTCTCGCGCGTCAGGGTCGCGTCGCGTTTCGGGACATGACGAGCCGGAATTTTGATCTGATCTCCGCGGAACCCACGCAGACGTTTGAAGAGGTTCTGCCGGAGCTCGTGCGCCGATTCTTCGCCGCATACGGTCCGGCGACGCTCGCAGACGCCGCATGGTTTCTCGGTTTTTGGAAAAGCGAGGCAAGCATTCTTCGCAAGCAGCCGCTGGACGATCTCGTCTGTATTGAGCACAACGGCAGCCGCTATTACAGCGTGACAGAACCCCAAATCGAAGAGATTCCGGAGCTAACGCTGCTATCGGGGTTTGACCCGTACATCGTATCCTATGCCGATCG
Organism: Eubacteriales bacterium; assembly: GCA_030695285.1. Lineage (GTDB taxonomy): Bacteria > Bacillota > Clostridia > Christensenellales > CAG-138 > UBA7703. The sequence goes on from JAUYTF010000418.1 coordinate 1,220, forward strand.
CGGCGCGGTGGTGCCGCCGGAACACAAGAGCAAGCTGATCTTAAAATCCGGCATCTGCAACCCTTCCGTCGCGGTCAACGGGCGCGTTGCGGGCATCTGGAACATCACAAAAAACGAACCCGTGGTCGAGTTCTTCGAAAAACAGCCAAAGCAAATCGCTACCGAAGCACTGGCGCGCGTGGATGCCATCCGCGTGCGGACAACATAGGCAACGCTTCTTCGAAAATTCATCACGAGAGGAAAAAAACAGAAAAGACCATCCAGTTTGAATGGCCTATCATTCCTATTACCATATTGCTTGCGGTGGAATGGGCGTAGCGCGATCAATCGCTTTTGCGCAACGTGCTAAGAATTATGCGCGAAGCTTGATCCCCGCCTGCTCGATGGCGTTGACGATCGGGATATACCCCGTGCAACGGCAGATGTTGCCCGCCACCGCCTCGCGGATCTCCTCGCGCGTCGGGTGCGGATCTTTCAGCAGCAGCGCATAGGCGCTCATGATGAAGCCCGGCGTACAAAAGCCGCACTGCACCGCGTCCCCTTCCACAAAGCAGTCCTGCAATACGCGTCCGATGAGCGTCTCGCTCATACCCTCAATGGTCAACACCGTGCCGCCCTGCATCTGCGCCGCCGTAACGAGGCAGCTGGCAACCGGTTCGCCGTTGAGAATGACGGTGCACGCGCCGCATTCGCCGACCGCGCAGCCCTCTTTCGTGCCCGTCTGCCCCAAATCCCCGCGCAGCACATCCAGCATGCGCTTGTTTGGCGCGGTTTCCAGCTCCATATTCTTTCCGTTAAGCATAAAGCGCAATGTGATCTGCTTCATTCTGCATCCCCTCCCAATAGCTCGTTCAAAATCCGCTGCACCATCTTGTTGCAGACGGGCTGTTTGTACGCGGTTGAGGGGCGAATGCCCGCAATGAGCGGAATCTTGGCAGAGAGCGCATCGGCAACGGCGATGATATCCGCCCTCGTCGGTCGTTTGCCAATCAGCATGGCGTCCACATCAGCAAACAGCATGGGTTTGGGAAACGTTGCCCCCATGGTCATATGAAACTGCGTGATCACGCCGGATGCATCCCGATGCAGCAGCGTCGCAATCGTCATCCGCGAGATGGAAAGCGCTTTTCTTCGTCCTAGTTTATAGAAATGGAAGCGCGTCCCCGCAGGCGCTTTTTTGACGAAGATGCGCGTAATCAGGTCGCGCTCCGTCAGCGTGGTCCGGTAAGGCTTTTCGATGACATCCCCCAGCGGCACACGGCGCACATTGCCCAAGCGGTTGATCTCCACCTCCGCCTCCAGCACACTCAGCGCCGCCAACGCGTCCGCCGCGGGAGAGGCGTTCGCCAGATTGCCGCCGATGGTCGCGTGGTTGCGAATCTGTGGCGAGCCGACCGTGCGGCAGGCATCCGCAAGCACCCCGGCCTTTTCGCGGATCAGCGGAGACTGCTCGATCTTAGCATGTGTCGCGCCCGCACCGATTGCAATCCAGTCCGCTTGCTCCTCAACTTGGCAAAGCTGTGCAATGCCGTAGATATCGACGATTGTCATGTCCCGATACGGATGGCCTTCGCGCGCGTTGACCAGCACGTCCGTTCCGCCCGCGAGCAGCTTCACGCCGCTTTGCGCGGCGGCGAGCGCCTCGAGCGCTTCCTCCAGCGTCGTTACTTTGATGTATTCGCGACACTCCATCATGATTTTTCACCCTCCATCGAACGAATCGCGGCAAACACCCGGTCGAGATCCGCCGGTAGTTCGCGAATCAAGCCCGCGTGCCCCAGCGCGTGATTCACCGCGCAGAGCAGCGCGCCCGCGCCGGGTTCCGTGGCCGGTTCGCCGAGAGATCGCCCGCCAAACGCGCTTCTTGGGTCGTGGTGCTCGTCGAGAATCGGAACGTTACAGTCCGGCACATCGAGTACCGTAGGAATCAGATAGTCCTCAAAGTTGAGGTTTTTCAGCGCGCTCGTCTTTGCGCTGTGGCCGAGGTCTTCGATCAGAGCCATACCCTGCGCCATCGCGAGGCCGCCGTAGATCTGCCCTTTTGCCATGGCGGGATTGATCGCGCGGCCCATATCGTGGCAGCCGACCATCTTGAGCACATCCACACTGCCGGTGTCCAGATCGACCGCTACCTCCGCCGCGTGGCAGGAATACGTGTAGGTGTAAAACGGTTCACCAAAGCCCTTCTCTTCATTCCAATTGAGCCTTGGCACAACATATGTGCCCACAGCAATCGGCGTTTCGCAAAGGTCATAGCAAATCTTCGCGGCCTCGCCAAAGGAGATGTCTATGTCCGCAAACTTAACGCGATCCTCCCGAAAGACGATGCCGTCGGTGGATTTTCCAAACTGTCGCGCCAGCGCGCGCGCCATGATCGCCTGCACCTTGATGCTTGCGTCCTTGAGTGCGCCGCCGCCGAGCAGCGTGCTGCGTGAGGCGATGCAGGCACCGGTTGCGGGCGCGCGTGAGGTGTCCGTGTTTCCTAAGCAGATGCGCTCAAACGAAACGCCCAGCCCCTCGGCAACCATCTGGCTTTGACAGGTGCGTAGCCCCTGCCCCAGCTCGGTTAAGCCGAGGTCGACGTTTACGCTGCCATCGTCGAGCACCTCGATATACGCACGGGCAACGTCAAAGCCGTTTCCATCCGCGCCAATGCTCGCGCCGCGCATGCTCACCGCGATGCCAACCCCGCGCCGGATGCGTCGTCCATCTTTGTTTTCGGCGGTGTAGCGCGCATATTTGTCGTCAAACTCCAGCTCCGCAGCGGCTTTTTCCATGACGGAGCGAATGCTCACCTCGTGGAAGTCCAGCAGGTGTCCGCAGGGGCTGACATCTCCGTTTTGCAGGAGGTTTTTGCGCCTGAGTTCGGTCGGGGTCAGATGCAGCTTTTCCGCGAGCTCGTCCATCGCGTTTTCTAGCGCGAAGATGGCCTGCGGCGTGCCAAAGCCGCGCATGGAGCCCGTATGGACAGTGTTGGTCATCACGCTTGTTGCGTTGTAGTCCACGTTTGAAATCAGGTATGGCCCCGGCCCCAGCGTCGCCGTCTTATACATGACGGGCGGCGACATGTTGATATACGCGCCTGCGTCTCCGATGGCCTCTACCTGCATGGCGCAGAGGGTTCCATCCCGCTTAGCGCCAAGCCGGATGTCAAAGTCGATCGGATGGCGCTTATAGCTCTCACGGATGGAATCTTCCCGCGTGAGCGTATACTGCGCAGGCCTGCCTGTGATGAGCGCGACGAGCCCCGCGCGCACCGCGAGAGACTCGGCGGATTCGATCTTGCCGCCGAACGAGCCGCCGATTACGGACGGCTTTACGATCACCTGCGCGATCGGAATATTCAGCATTCTGGCGACTGTGAGACGAAGGTTATAGGGCGCCTGCGCGCAGCCAAGCACCGTTAGCTCCCTGCGCATACGGTCGGGGATTGCGGTAACTGACTCAGGCTCGATATAGGCATGCTCCACAAATCCGGTTCTGTAGGTGCCGGAGACGGTCACATCCGCCGCCTGAAACCCCGCGACTATGTCGCCTTTTCGGACGTGTACATTGCCGCAGATGTTGTTTGGATAATCCGCATTGATCGCAATATCGCTCGCAAGCGCCATTTGAGGAGTCGCTAAAACGGGCAGCTCCTCATATTCCGCTGTCACAAGATCCGCCGCCGCATCCGCCTGCTCCTGCGTTTGGGCGGCGACCACGGCGATCACATCGCCAAAAAACCGCGTCTTATCGCAGACCAGCGCGTATTGATCGACGTAAAGCTCGCCAAACATCTTCTCGCCGGGGATATCCGCGCCGGTCACGACACAAGCCACGCCCTCTGCGCGCTTTGCTTCGTCGGTATGCACGGCAAGCAGCTTCGCGTGCGGATGCGCAGCGTAAACACCCTTGCAATACAGCATGTCCGGCAGGCGAACATCCGCGCCGTATTCCGCGCGGCCCGTCACCTTGGCGCGCGCGTCTATGCGCTCAAGCGATTTCCCGATGGGTAGCGTCTCCATAGCGATCGATAATCCTCCTCGCTGTTGCGCGTATCCGCCGCGGGTTTTGTGATCCGCCAGGCGATACGCGTTTTGCAGTCGTCAGTCGTGATTCATAAACGATAATGACTTTCATATACATATTGTAACTAATTACATACGCTCTGTCTACTACTGAACGCACATTTCTGAAAAAACTAATTTCCGAGCGTTTTTCGCCTAATATCAGATAGTTTTCGCATGTTGATCGCTTGAATCGGCAGAAATATTGTGATAAGATGCGACTGTGTTCCATTTTACAGACACTTTTCTTTCGTAACCGTTTACAAATTTTTCTTTTCAGGAGGAAGCCCGACATGCAATTGATCGTAAAAAATGCGAAGCTACGCGAGAGGGATACGCTGACGGATATCGCCATCGACAAGGGTGTTATCGTCGAAATCGCCCCGCAATTATCCTATCCGGCGGAAACATTGATCGACGCGCGCGGCGCGCTGGTCACGCCGAGCCTCATCGACCCGCATATCCACCTCGATAAGGTAAACATCTTCGATGTGGTGCGGAAAAACGTCTCCGGCACGCTCAAAGAGGCGATCGAGATCATCTGGGACAAAAAGAAAGATTATACGACGGAGGATATCCTCGCGCGCTCGGAAGAAGTTCTGCTGCGCGCGCTGAAAAACGGCACGCTGAACATGCGTTCTCACGTAGACGTGGACACCATCGGCGGCCTCAAGCCACTAGAGGGCGTAAAGGCTCTGCGCGAAAAATATCGCCACGTGATGGATCTGCAGCTCGTCGCGTTTCCGCAGGAAGGAATCTTGAAGGATCCCGGCTGCGAAGCGCTCATGTGGCAGGCGATGGAGGCGGGCGCGGACGTCGTGGGCGGCATGCCGGCAAACGAGCACTCGCCGGACGACAGCCGGGCGCATGTGCGCATCTGCTTTGACATCGCGGAAAAACATGACGCGGACATCGACATGCACGTTGACGAAACGGATGATCCTTTTTACCGCACGCTGGAGATGATTGCAGACGAGGCGCTCAAGCGCGGCTGGATCGGTCGCGTCACCGCGGGGCATACCTGCGCGCTCGCGGCTTATGACGACCACTACGCCAGCTATGTCATCGAAAAATGCGCCAAGGCGCAGGTGCGCTTCATCACAAACCCCGTGACCAACCTGCTGCTGCAGGGACGTCTGGATAAGCAGCCGATCCGCCGCGGCATCACGCGCGTAAAAGAGCTGCTCGACGCGGGCATCCTCGTGAGCTTCGGGCAGGATTGCGTGAAGGACACCTTCTATCCCTACGGCAGCGCGGACATGCTGCAGGTTGCCAACGTTACCGCGCACGCGGCGCAGATGAGCCTGCCGCCGGAGATTGAGACGGTCTATGACATGGTCACGACCACCGCCGCCGAGATTCTGAAGCTGAAAGACTACGGCCTCGCCGTCGGAAAAAAGGCCAATCTCGTCGTCGTCAACGCCAAGGACGCGCGCGATGCCATCCGCCTCACACCGGAGCGGCTGTTCGTCATCCGCGAGGGAAAGATCGTCGCCAAGACTGCCGTGGAAACGGAGCTGTTCATCTAGCAAAGGCTGATGCATACAGCAAAGGAGCGATTTGGTTCGCTCCTTTTTTTTGCATGATCGGATCGGTTGTTTCGCCTTACCAGCCAAGGCGGATGATCTCTCGCGGGCAGCCGGATGAGCAAAGCCCGCAACCTTCGCAGGCGTCTGCGTCGATCACGATTGCGCCGTTCTGGCGTATGATCGCATCATACAGGCAGCCGCTGAGGCAGATGTTGCAGTCCGTCATCGCGCTGTCGCATCGCTCGGTGATCGAGGCCTTGCGCCGCTGCGGCTTGATGTCCTCAAAGGGCATCAACGATGGCAGCGCCGCGCCGCGCACCCGCTCCACATCGGTGTATCCGTGCCCCGCCAGCCAGTCGTCCAGATCGCCGATCAGCTTGGTAATCACGCCGTAACCGTCCTGCTGAATGGCGGACGCAAGCTGAACCGCCGTCGCGCCGAGCATGATGAATTCCAGCGCGTGCTCCGCGGTTGTGATGCCGCCCACCGAGCAAATCTGCATTTGTGTATATTGCCGCAGCTGCGCGGTCGTCGCCAGCGAAATCGGACGGATGTTGCGCCCCGTATAGCCGCCGTACGTCTGCATCTCTGCTTTTTTAGACTCGATATTGACCCCGCGCAACCCTTTGAGCGCGTCTATCGCGCTGACCGCCCTCGCCCCTGCCTGCTCGATTGCATGCAAAAACGCGGGGGACACCGCGGCCTCGTAGGAGAGCTTGACCATCACAGGGATGGTCACCGCGTCCACCGCCGCGCGCACAAACCCGTTGATATCGGACGAATGGTTACAGACGCTCTCGTTGCGCGAGCCGATCGGCGCGGAGATGCTAATCTCGATCGCGTCCGCGCCCATGCGCTCCGCCTTTGCTGCGAGGTATGCAATCTCCGATGCGGAAGAGCCCCAGATGGAGCAAATCAGCTTGCAGTCGCGCTTTTTCACCTGTTCGAGCTCGCATTCCCACTGCTCCAGATGCAGATCGGAATACAGCATGGTGTTAAACATGCGGTATCCGTCCACAAATAAGCGCGGGGAGACGCGCTGCTTTGCCTCTAGCGTGATCGTCTCCGTGATCACCGCGCCCGCGCCTGCGTCGATGCAGCGCTGGATGGACTTTCCATCCCGCGCCCAGGGTCCGGCCGCCGTGATCACCGGGTTTTTGAGGGAAATCCCCATCAGATCGATCGGTTTCGACATTGCGTTTGCCCCTTCATATAAAAGTGGGTATGATTTTTCGCGAGATTTGTTTCAAACGAATATTCTTATACGTGCGGGTATTTATTTCCGTGAGATTTGTTTTAATCTAATATTCTCATACGTGCGGGCATTTATTTT
>JAUYTF010000425.1 GCA_030695285.1 Eubacteriales bacterium
GGTCTCGTCGGCAAATATGTCAAGCTCCACGACGCGTATCTATCCGTTGCCGAGGCCATGCGCCACGCAGGGTATGAAAACAGCGCGGTGGTGGAGATCGAGTGGATCGATTCGGAAACCATCGACGCGAAGAACGTCGCCGAAAAACTCTCGGGGCTCGACGGCATCGTTCTGCCCGGCGGCTTTGGCGTGCGCGGGGTAGAGGGCATGATTCAGACCGCGAAATACGCGCGCGAGAACAAAATTCCCTATCTTGGCCTGTGCCTTGGCATGCAGATCGCGGTCATTGAGTACGCGCGCAATGTCGCAGGGCTCTTTGGGGCAAACAGCGGCGAGTTTGACGAAAATAGCCCGCACAAGGTCATCGACTTCATGCCGGATCAATACGCAACCATCAACAAAGGTGGAACGATGCGCCTTGGCACTTATCCTTGCAATGTGTTGAAAGGTTCGCTGCTGGAGAAGTGCTACGAAAAACCGCTGATTCACGAGCGCCATCGTCACCGCTATGAGTTTAACAACGATTACCGCGACAGGCTTTCTAGCGTTGGTCTCGTGCTTTCCGGCGTTTCGCCGGATGAGCGGATCATAGAGACCGTCGAGCTTCAGGATCATCCGTTCTACATCGGCGTGCAGTTCCATCCGGAATTCAAGAGCCGCCCGAACCGCGCACATCCGCTGTTTAAGGGCTTTGTCGCCGCGGCGCTGAAGAACAAAAAATAATCTTTGTCTGCATAAAAAATGCCCGCTGATTCAGGCGGGCGTTTTTCGTTGCGATTTTCTCTCGTTCGGGATAAGATAGAACATCAAGCCGTGCGATTCGGCAAGGACAGGAGTAGTCAATGCAAACATCCGGTAAAAAACTCTTTACGGTTTTCGAACTCTATCGCATCATGACGCTGGCGTTTCGCTCGATCCCGCTGCTCAAGCGGGCAAAAACCGCAGGGAAGATGGACAAGGCGTTTTTAGAGCGCATCATGCTCGCGGTGACCGAGGTCAACA
>JAUYTF010000093.1 GCA_030695285.1 Eubacteriales bacterium
CCTTTTCATTCAGAGAGCGCATTCGCGCTCTTCACAGGGGGCTGAATACTGCCATTTTTTTATGCCATCAACAGCGCCAACAGCGCCTTGATCGTATGCATGCGGTTTTCCGCTTCGTCAAAGATGATGGAGTTCGGGCCGTCCAGAACGCCATCAGTTACTTCTTCGCCACGCGCGGCGGGCAGGCAGTGCATGACCTTCACGCGCTTTGGTGCGGAGCTGACGACCTTTTCGTCCACGATCCAGTTTTTTAGCGTGTGCTTATAGGCCGCAAATTCCGGGTTGCCGCGGTAGCCGGTCGCCGGGCCTTCGGCGAAGATTTCGGGCGAAACCCAACCGTACACGTTGATGAAATCCGCATCCTTGGTCGCCTCCTCATAGGAGTGAACGATTTCGATCTTGTTGCCTACGTCCGCCTGCGCGTCCATCGCTTCCTTCACATAGCGCGGATCCGGATCCATTCCTGCCGGGCAGGCAATCGATACGTCGAAGCCCAGGCGCGTGGCCATAGCCAGCGTCGAGTTGGTCAACCCTGCCGGTGGATTGAGTTCGCCGTAACCCCAGCAGAACGCGACTTTCGCGCCCTTGATGCTTCCGCCGCCATGCTCCATCATGGTCATGACGTCCGCAAACGCCTGTGTAGGATGCTCTACCGGGCAGGATGCGTTGATGACCGGCACCGTTGCCAGTGCGGCGGTCTCCTCTAGCATCTCGCGGGTAACGGGGCGGTGCGCGATACCGTGCACATAGCGGGTGAGCGTCTTGACCGTATCGTGCCAGTTTTCCGCGCCGGCATCGCCGGACCAGATTCGATGTTTATCGAGCCACAGCATATGGCCGCCCAAAGCGGTCATCGCTGTTTCAAACGAGCAGCTTGTGCGCGTGGACTGTGTGTTGAACACACCTGCAAGACTCTTGCCGCGCAGGTACTCGTGCGGTTCGCCGCCGTGCCACTTGCGCTTAAATGCCTGCGATTCGCTTAGAATGAATAGTATCTCGTCGGGGGTAAGTTCGTTGATGCCTAGAATACTTCTGCCTTTGAGTGGTCTCATGGTTCTTCCTCCTTCAAATATATGATCCTGATTTTTTTGCGTTCAGTTATCCTACATACCCCTCGAAAAGGTACTGCTTGATCTGCTCCACCGTCCAGTGCTCCTGCAAACCCAGCTCCCGAATCGTGCGGCAGTCCTTTGTGTGAAAGTCGCGGTCTAGCAGCCGTTCGGAAACGGTGATCACCGCGTCACACACTGGCGTTGGCACGCCAAGCAGCTTGCCCAGCGAGGAATAGGTCACAAGTCCGTAGGGGATGTCCTCGGTCAAGTGGCGGGTTTTTAGCGTGAACGGGCCTTCGCAAACCTCGAGAAACGGTGTGTGGATCGCCTCGTAGATGGGTAATACACAGTCTGCGTTGTCGCGGTTCCACTTCACCATCAGAATTTCCTCTTCCAGTGTATACTGCTTCATGCCCAGTTTTTCGCCAATCGCCATTCGCTCGCGGTCGATGCCTTCGATGAGATTGACCACGGGCTTGGGGTTCTCCTTTACGCCGAAGAGGTGAAAGTCCTTGTCCCCACTGTCTATGACGGCCGCATTGCAGATCATTGGCGGTGTATGCGTGATGGCGTTATAGTCCACCAGCAAAGTGTCGATGACGTTAGCGCCACGCCGCAGCTCATAGCCGTGCTCGGTCGGATAAAGTGCCTTTAGAATATCCCAGACGTAATCCATATCTTTAGAGGGAAAGCACGCAAACATCAGGTTCTTCGTGCGCGCTTCCAGACGTACCTGTGTGCCGCTGAGGCGGGACGCGCCATATGGCAGCGTGTTGCAGTCCGCAAGGTAAACGCGCGCGCGGTTACCGCACTCGTCCAGCGCCTTTCGCCAAACCAGAGATGCACCACCTTTGCCAAGGCAGACCACGACCTGCCCGTCCTTGAGATGCGGTGCAGCCAGCTCGGCATAATTCTTCACCGCGAAGAACGGAACGGGGTTTAGAATCACATCGGCACCCGCGAGAGCCTCTGCAGCACTGTCGCAAACGCGCACCTTACCGACGACGCCGACGGGTTTGCTATCGATGTCCATCAGCTCAATCTGCCCTGCCTGTTTCGCTTCATCCAGCTTACCGGGCACGGTTTCGAAGATCGATACACCATAGCCATGGTAACCATTCATGTCTACTGCACTCATATATCCGCCGTTTCCGGCGCCGAGTATACATACGTTTTGAATGTTCATGTTTTCATTGCCTCCGATTCGTCTCAGCCGCGCAGCGCTTTCGTTTTTGCCTCGTCAACGGTGAAATCTTCGTTGAGCGCAACACCGTAAACTTCAAATGCGCTCTTAAGAGAGATATAGCCGTTTTTCGCATCCATCGCGACCGTCTCCGCAGGGCGTTTGTGCGGGTTTCCCCAGCCGCCACCGCCGGATGGATAGCTGGTGAACGTACCCGCACCGCTGACATGAGAGACGCCCTTGGCCGGCAGCAACTCCGCGCCATCCAACCCCTCGTTGAGGTACGCCATGTTGAGCGAGCCTTCCTTACCGTCAAATAGGCCGTATGGCGCATGCTCACGCCCGTCACCAAACATGATCAGATCCGTTTCGGCACTGTCATAAAACTTGATGCGATAGCGTGCGCCGCATCCGCCGCGGAATTCTCCGGCACCGCAACTATCGGTGGTGAACTCGTTAAACTCCGTGATGTGCGGATAATCCACTTCGTTGGTCTCGACATTGGGGGCGATCAGCCCGCCGAGGTCGATGCCGTCGCCAATATAATGCCGTCCGTCCATCCCGCGCGCGCCGCCCGCGCCGCCAAAGCCATTGAACCCGAACATGACGTAGAAACTCTCGCTGCGCGGGTCAACGCCGGTGATCGCGGGGCCATTCCAGCGGCTCCAGCCGGCTGGAACGCGATCCGGCAAGATCTCGGAAAGCGCCATCCAGCAAGCCTCGAGAATCGCGCAGGCGGTGTCCAGTGTGCAGTATGCAACCGGAGCCGGAAAATTGGAGTTGACCACACTGCCTTCGGGAGCGGTGATCGTGATCGGGCGGTATACACCCTCGTTGTGCGGAATATCCGGCGTGGTCACCGTGGTGAGGAATGCTACATATACGCAGGTATCCGTGTTCGCCTTGGGCGAGTTTGATGGCCCTCTCACCTGCGCGCTGGAACCCTCAAAGTCAACCAGCGCCTCATCGCCTTGAATCGTAATTTTCACTCTGATTTCAATCGGCTCGTCTACCAGTCCGTCACCGTCGAGCGTTGAGTGTCCGCAATATACGCCGTCGGGCAGCTTGGCGATCTCGCTGCGCATGCGGTTTTCCGCGTAGAGATGGATGTCCTCTATGGTTTCGCGTGTTTTATCTTCGCCGTATTTCTCCATCATCTCCAGAATGCGCTTCTCGCCAACATTGCAGGACGCGACCTGCGCCTTCATGTCCACCCAGATGTCGTCCGGCATACGGGTGTTGATGCGGATCATGTTGATTACATCTTGCAAGGGCTTGTTATTCTGATAGATGCGCACCGGCGGAATGCGGATGCCCTCGTGAAACAGCTCCGTGGCATTGGGGCAGTAGGACCCAGCCTCCATACCCCCAACGTCGCCGTGATGGGCGCGGTTGATGGAGATAAACTGCATGCGACCGTTGAAGAACACCGGCTTCATGATGGTTACGTCCTGTAGGTGCGTGCCGCCCATGTAGGGATCGTTGAGTACAAATACATCTCCCGCATGGATATCCTCGCCGAAGTAGGCAACGACCGCCTTGACGGACTCCATCGCAGAGGCAGTATGAGACGGCACACCATCCACCTGAGAGACGATGCGACAGTCCCAATCGCAGATTGCGCAGGAAAAGTCGTGTGTCTCAGCAAAGATTGGCGAAATGGAGGTGTTGACCATGGTAATGCCCATCTCGCGGTTAATGGTCAGAAGGCGGTTATAGATGACCGCAAAGGTAATCGGATCTTTTGCGCCTTCAAACTCTCTTTTCTTATCTTTCGCAGCATGATTTATAGTAGTCATTTACTTCATCTCCATTACGACATTGGCAAACTCGTCGATCCGGGCATTCCAGCCCGGGTGAACAACAATCGTGGTGATGCGCTCTTCAATCACCGCCGGGCCGGATATCTGATGGCCAGTGAACATCTTGTTGCGATCATAGACGGGAACTTCCTTCCACTCCCCGTACTCCTGGAAGTAGAGCTTTCGCGAGTTCTTCACGGCAGCCTCGACGGAGACGCCCGAACTAGCCATCTTTTCCAAACCCGTCTTTTCCACATGACCAACAGCGGTTACGCGCAGGTTGATGATTTCTATCGGTGTCTCCGGCGTACTGTAACTGTAGAGGCGCTCGTGTGCGGCGTGAAATGTATTGGCAATTTCCTCTACGTGATGAACGTTCATCACGCAGTTGCCGGGAATCGGAACGGTAACTTCGTGGTGCTGTCCGACATAACGAATATCCAGATAACGCTCCAATGAGGATTCTTCCCGGCTCACACCCTCTTTGGCAAGCTGTTCCAACGCGTCCTCTTCCGTCTCCGAAATGCAGGCATTGAGTACGCCAAGCTCCAACCCGGGAATAGTCCCAACAAAACTGCGGACGTTGTCCAGGCGGATATCGGATTCCAGCATACCCAGCGCGCAGAACACGGAAGCGGCCTTGGGTACGATCACACAGCTTGAACCCACTTCTTCGGCGATCTTGCAGGCGTGAATGGAGCAAGCGCCGCCAGCGCTGACCAGCGCAAACTCACGCGGGTCGAAGCCCTTTTGCACGGAGACGACCTTTGTCGCGTCAGCCATGTTTTGGTTGACAATCTGAAACACGCCGCAGGCTGCTTCTTCAACCGACATGCCGAGCGGTTTTGCGATCTTCTCTTCCATCATCTGGCAGCATTTGTCATAATTGATCTTCATCTCTCCGCCGAGGAAGAAGTCTTTGTTGAGATAACCCAGCAGCAGGTTTGCGTCGGTTACGGCGGGTTTCTCGCCGCCGCGATCGTAGCAGACAGGTCCCGGATACGAATAGGCCGATTCGGGCCCGGCGTTGAGCATGCCCCACT
>JAUYTF010000446.1 GCA_030695285.1 Eubacteriales bacterium
CTGTTGATGGGGTAGGCATTATTGACCGGCATCAGGGAGGTGCGGGTCTCGTCTTCGTGCGCGTGCAGGGAGATGGAAAGCGTGACGTGTGGCGCATCCTGCACGAAAGAAGCAATCTTTGGCACGATGCCGCAGGTGGAGACGGAGATGTTACGCGGGCTGATGCGAAGCCCGTCCTGCGCGGTGACACGGTTTAGAAACGCCACCACGTTGTCGTAGTTATCCAGCGGCTCTCCGCTGCCCATGAGCACGATGTTGGTCACCGTGCGGTGCCCTGCCTCTTTCGGCGGTTCATCCCGCTCCACGGCGAGGATCTGGCCGAGCATTTCGCCCGCGCGAAGATTGCGCACGAAGCCATCGAGCGTAGAAGCGCAAAACTTGCAGCCCATACTGCAGCCGATCTGTGTGGAAAGACACAGCGTATTACCATAATGATAGCGCATCAGCACGCCTTCGACAAGGTTTTCATCCTCCAGACGGAAGAGATACTTCACCGTGCCGTCCTTTTCGGAGAACAGTTTTCGTTCGATCTTTACGCCGCCGTATGGGATGGCGGAGAGTTTTTCGCGCAGCACAGCAGGCAGATTGGTCATTTCCTCTGCGCGCGCACCGCGGTTGAGCCAGTCCCAAACCTGTCCCGCGCGGTACTTCGGCTCTCCCAGCTCGGATAAGAGACGCTCGATTTCGGGTTTCGCCAGGTCTGTCAAATACATCTTCTCATCCTCGCAATATAGAATCCGTCGGTGTGGTGTACGTGCGGCAGCAGCTGAATCTGTCCGTCGTTCTCGACTGAAATCGGTATCTTTTCCAAAGCAAACGCGCCGTGTGCGCGTAAAAACGCGTCCAGTTGCTCTTCGTTTTCCCGTCGCGAGATGGTACAGGTGGCATACACCAGCACGCCGCCGGGTTTGACATAGCGCGCGCAAGATTCCAAAATGTTTTTCTGAATCTCGACCAGCGCCGTGATGTCCGCGTCTGTCTTGCTGTAGCGGATGTCCGGCTTATCGCCCAGCAGCCCTAGCCCGCTGCACGGCGCGTCGATCAGCACGCCGTCAAACACCTGCTCAAATGCGGGGTCATATTCTGCCGCATCTTTTTCAAGTGTTTCGGCGGAGACGTTAAGCCGCATGAGCGTCTTGTCGAGCAGCTCCTTGCGGTGCGCGTGCAACTCAAAGCAGGTGAGCCGAATGTCGTTCTTCATGAGGCTAGCTAAATACGCGCTCTTTCCTCCGGGGGCGGAGCAGGCGTCCAGCATGCGCTTGCCCGTCATGTCTCCCAGCGCGCGGCAGGCGAGCATCGCGCCTTCGCCCATCACGGTAAATTTGCCTTCCAGAAAAAGCGGATGCGAGGCGAGGTCAAAGCCGCTGGCGAGGGAGAGGGAGTTGTCGTCGAGCTGGTTGACCGTGCTCGTCACCGGTAGCGCTTTTTGTAGCTCATCGCGCGAAAACGGATACTGCGCGCGCACATGAATAAACGATGCAGGGCGCGCGAGCAGCGCCTCTGTCTGCATTTCGCCAAAACGGCTGACCCATTCAATCACGATCCACTCCGGATAGCTATACTGAATCGAAAGCCGCTTCGCAGGCTCCGCCGGAAACGGCGGGAGTGCGGCGCGGCTGCGGTCTATGTTGCGCAACACTGCGTTGACAAAGCCCGATAGCCCGTCTTTTCCGACCTCTTTGGTGAGCAGCACGCTTTCGCTCACCGCCGCGTGCGCGGGGGTGGAGAGAAACAGCAGCTCGCACACCCCAAGTCTTAGAATCCCGCGGATCACGGGTTTTTGCGAACCCTTGACAAAGTGCGCCAGATAGTAGTCGATGGTCAGCAGATGGTCGAGCGTATGGTAAACGAGCGCGGCGGCCAATTTAGCCTCGCGCTCCGGCAGGGACGATGTGAGTTGTTTGACGCGCAGGTTTGCATAAGCCCCGCGATCAGTGATGTCGCAGAGCGCATCCAGCGCCTGCCTGCGTGCGTTCAAATGAGCACCATTCCTTCCAGTGATCTTCCCAGAAGATAGTCCTTGGCGTTCAGGCGTTTACCGCCTGAGGCTTGCAGTTCGACGATCTCCAGCCAGCCGTCCGCACAGCGAACAAACAGACCGGATTTCGCGTTTCCTTTTAACATGCCGGCGGCTTCTTCGCCGACGGGCAGGTCAGCTTGATACGTTTTGTGAATCTTTAGCGGTTCGCCGTCCAACAGGGCATAAGCACCCGGCCAGGGGTTCGTGCCGCGCACGCGGTTGTGAACGGCCGCGGCTGTCAGCGAAAAATCAAGCTTGCCGTGTTCTTTCTTGAGCATGGGGCACTTTGTTGCCAGCGCTTCATCCTGCGGTACGCGAGCGAGCGTGCCCGTCTCCAGCACGGCGATCGTTTGTTTGAGCGTTTCCGCGCCGAGCGTGGCCATGCGTGCAAAAAGCTCGCCAGCGGTCTCGTCGGGTTCAATCGTGAGGCGATCGGCCAGCAGAATGTCGCCCGTGTCCATGCCGATATCGGTCATCATGGTGGTGATGCCCGTCTCTGTTTCGCCGTTGATGATCGCCCACTGAATCGGAGCCGCGCCGCGATACTTCGGCAGCAGCGAACCGTGGATATTGATACAGCCAAGTTTCGGAATCGCAAGATTCTCCGCCGAGAGCAGCTGACCAAAGGCGGCGGTGACCATCAGATCCGGCGCAAATGCTTTGAGCGCGGCAACACCCTCCGGCAGACGGATTTTCTCGAACTGAAACACGGGGATATTGTGCGCAATGGCATATGCTTTCGTCGGCGGGGGTGTCAGTGTCGCA
>JAUYTF010000450.1 GCA_030695285.1 Eubacteriales bacterium
GTGCTCAGCCTCTCCGGCGGCAACCAGCAAAAGTGCGTGGTCGGCCGGTGGCTTGAGATCAACCCGCAGATTCTCATCATGGACGAACCCACGCGCGGCATTGACGTTGGCGCCAAGTATGAGATCTATGTGTTGATGAAGCAGGTGGTAGAAAACGGCGGATCGATCATCATGATCTCCTCTGAATTGCCGGAAGTGCTGAATATGAGTAATCGCGTTCTGACCATCTGCGAGGGCCGTATTACGGGAGAGTTCAATCCCGAATCCGTCTCCGCGCAGACGATCATGGACAGCGCGATCGGTTGACGGGAGGGAACGATATGACAAAACGATTTAGCCTCAAGCAGTTCTTGTTGAACTATCTGGTTCTCGTCGCGATTATGTTGCTGGTGATCATCACCATCATCGTGGAGCCGAAGTTTCTCACGCCCGAAAACCTCACCAACATTATGCGCCAGTTTGGCCCCTTGAGCTTTGTGTCTCTGGGCATGACGTTCGTCATCATCGGCGGATTTATCGACCTTTCGGTCGCGGGCATCATCTCGCTCGTCGCGGTGGTGACGGTGTCTCTCATCGACCCGCTTGGGCAGGTCAACGCGCTGATCATCGGCATCACGCTTGGCGCATTCCTTGGTTTTCTCAACAGCATGGTGCTCATCTCTGCGGGCGCGCTGACGCAGGCGGAAGCGCTGTTTATCACATATGGCATGAGCGCGGTCTACAGCGCGGTTGCGCTGATCTATACCGACGGATCCACCCAGCACATGAGCTGGCTGCAGTCCCCGCAGACGGTGTTTCAATCGATTGGTTCCGGCATGGTCGGCATTCTCTCAGTCTCGTTTCTCATATTTCTCGTTTCGCTTGGATTGCTGTGGATATTTCATAACAAAACATACAGCGGCAGAGCCATCAGCTATACCGGCGGCAATAAGGTTGCGGCGGAGCTATCCGGCATCCCGATTAAGCGCAGCGTCATTCTGATCTATACGATCTGCGGGCTCATGTCCGCCATCGGTGCGGTGGTACTCTTTTCCCGCATCACGACCGCGGCGCCCATCATCGGCAAGGGCTATGAAACCAACGCGATTCTTTCCGTCGTCGTCGGCGGCACGACGCTCAAGGGCGGCAAGGGAAGCGTCCTGCGTACCGTGCTTGGCGTGCTGCTCATCACACTGATGTCAAACTGCATGAACCTGCTCGGCGTTTCGTCCTATCTGCAGGTCGTGCTCAAGGGCGCTATTCTGGTTGTCGCCATCTGGCTGGACAACCGGAAAGAGCAATAGGAGGGTAACGGTATGCAATCAACTTTAGCGGCATTCGGCAAACGGTCGTTGCGTGCTCTTACCAAGCAGAAAGCGGTGCTCGCGATACTTGCGATGCTCATTACGATGCTGTTCTTTGACACGAAATTCTACTCAAGCTATAACCTGCTCAGCGTGCTCAAAGACGCGGCGGTCAACGTGATCATCGCCTTTGGCGTGACATTGACGGTCATCGCGGCGGGGTGCGATCTTTCGGTCGGTGGGGTGATGTGTCTCTCCGGCATTGTCTCGATTCAGCTGATCAACGGCGGGATGCCCATATGGCTCGCAATTCTGCTTTCGGTGCTGTGCGGCTCTCTGGTCGGTTTTATCAATGGATTTCTCGTCGTGCAGCAAAAGACCGAGGCGTTCATCATCACGCTTGGCATGGGCATGCTCATCAAGGGCGTCAACCAGCAGCTCACGGACGCACAACCCATCTCTTGCACGAATATGGAGTTCATGAAGATTGCCAACGGGAAAGTCGGCGGTGTGATTCCCAATCTTGCGCTGTATATGATTGTGATAGGCCTGCTCGTCTACGCGCTGCTGCGCTATACCAGTTACGGCAGAAACCTCTACGCGCTCGGCGGGGACTATGATGTCGCGAAATACTCCGGCATCAACGTCATCACTACGAAGTGGGTCGCGTTTGCGCTCAGCGGTACGCTGGCTGCGGTTGCTGGCGTATTGCTCAGCAGCAAGCTCAACACCGGGTCGAGCATCTACGGCGACGACACCGCGCTGATGGTCAACTGCGGCGTCGTGGTTGGTGGAACGAGCTTTGCCGGCGGTGTAGGCGGCGTTTGGCAGAGCTTCATCGGGCTCATGGTGCTGCAGCTTTTGACAAACTGCATGAACATGCTCGGCATCGCTCCATATTTGCAGCAGGTTTGCCAGGGCATCGTCATCGTTGCCATCATCTGGCTGGACTGCTATGGCAGAAAACGCAAACGCGAGGACGTGTAACGCGAATCGCGCATTCCAATACCCGTGTAGATCTCTCTCCTTGACAGAGCCGCCGGCATTCTCGGCGGCTTTGCCATAGCAGCCGGTCACAATCGCGTAAAATATAACTTGAATAGACG